>SLFH01000255.1 GCA_007124345.1 Phycisphaerales bacterium
AGCTGGAGTCGAGGTCGGGGGGCGGGTGAACGGGCGGGCGGGGATCACTGGTGCCCGCGGACCAACGACGATTCGTCGATCGCGTACGACACGGCGGCGTGGGCGATGTATCGCTCGTAGATGGCGCGTGCGTCCTCGGCGGAGATGACGCCTTTGAGGAGCGCGACATCGGCGATGCGTCCTGAGAATGGGTTGGTGTTTGGGGAGGTCGAGCCGGAGCTCGCGCCGTCGGTGGAGACGCCGAAGGCGATCGGCTCGGGGTTTGTGACGCCGTTGTCTTTGCCGAGACCCCACCCGGCGGGGAGGAGGCGCACATGGCGTGACGAGCCGTTGGTGTAGATGCCGCACGAGCCCATGCCGTCCCACCGGACAAGGACGAAGTTCCACTGGTTCGGGACGATGCCGGTTGCGGTGAGGATCGTGCTGCCGGCGCTCCCGTAGAAGACGGCCCTGACGGCATGGTCGTTGTGGTAGGTGACTCTGAGACCGCCCCCGTTGTTGGTGCCTCCGGCCTGCTTGGAGAAGATGGTCTGGTCGCTGGAGGAGTCGGTGGCGAAGAACCAGAAAGCGAGTGCGCCGGCCTCGATCTCCAGACTCGGGTTGTGGATGACGCGGACATGGGCGGAGCTCGATATAGCCATCGAGCGAGCGCTTGGGTCGTAGGGGATCTGGGCCCATCTGTTCTGCACAACAGAGCCGTGGAGGCGCCCGTCGTTGGCGGCGATCTCGTCGTAGGCGAAGGAGGCGCCCTGCTCTCTGAATCGCCAGCGTCCCGCGAGCGTAAAGCCGTCCCACGGGTCTTGCCCGGGGGCGATCGCTGGGACAACGGTGGCCTGGAGCCTCGCCCTGGCGCCGCCGACCTGCGCCGAAGAGGCGATGACGAAGGGCTGCGTCGGGTCGGTCGAGAGCGTTTCGGTGCTGGCGGGGTCGTGGGCGCTCAGGACGAGCCTTGCGCCGTCGAGATCGATGTCGACTGGGCCGTCGTAGCGCTGCTTCCAGCCGGCGGGGTCTGCCAGGGCGAGGTGCACGCCGAGCTCGACGCCCGAAGCGGCGGCGGCCCTTGCCCGAGTCGATTCGGCGGTAAGCCTGGCGCTCTGGGCTTGGGCGTGCTGGACCATGACGGCGGCGAGCCCCGCGGCGGTCACCAACGCCGTGGTCGAGAGCACAAGGATGTAGGCCGAGCCGCGCCGACGCCTCATGACCCGCCCCCGGTCGCGCGTGCGGCTGTATCAAACCCTCGTGTGCGCAGGGCGGAGATCTTTGCGGCGGGGAAGCCGCCACGGAAGACCTCGACGGTGATGAGCCGCACGCCGGTGTCTGAGGCGGTCGGGACGAGGTCGTCGTCGACGAAAGTGACGGTGACGCGCCGTTCGTAGGCGGCGTGCGCAGTGAGCTCGTCGCCGGTGATGTCCTGGGGGGGCGAGGCCCGCCATTCGTGGTAATCGGCGATCGAGACGAACGAGGCCCTGGAGCCGGACTTGCCCTCGATGGGCGATGCGGTGCCCGGATCGTCGAAGGGCCTGGAGAGCACCTCGGCGAGGAGGTCTTCGGCGAGCATCACGCCGACGCTGTGGCGCTCGGTGATCGACCGCGAGCGACCGACGAGGCCGAGGGTCTCCAGCGACGCGACAAGGACGATGGAGGTCACCATGACGCTCATGACCGCTTCGATGATGGTCAGGCCCCGGCGGCCGGTGTTGCGGCGGTTCACGGCGAGGCCCCCGGTGTCGGCTTGATGAACGCGCCGACGCGGACGGGGCGCGAGCCGTTGTCGATCTCCAGGGTGACGCGCCGGATGGGCGCGGGGTCGGGGTCGGTCTTGGAAGTCGCGATCGCGAGGACGGAGTGCACCATGCGGCGCGAGCTGGTCCATCGCTCCCATCCTGTTGTCGGGTCCTGGCGGTACCAGATTCTCCAGCTCCCGAACTTGGATTCGCGGTCGATGGCGACGGTGACCCCGGACGGATTGTCGCAGACGACCATGATGCAGAAGGGCCCGCCGACCGTCGCCTCGCGGGAGGTCAGGGGCACGCGGACGATCTCGAAGGAAGAGGAGATTTCCGGAACCCCGATCTCCCCCCAGGCGAGGAGCTCGCCCGGCATCTCGGTGTCGGGATTGAAGCGCCGGATCTGGACAGTCACGGTGCCGGAGGGGAGCAGGAGTTCGTTGCGGCGCAGCATCACGCGTGCTTCGGTGAAGGTCGCACGCACCGCGCCAACGGGCAGGTCCGGCTCGAAGGGCTGGGAGATGACGGCCTGATCGTCGATCGTGAAGCGGTCGTCGTCGGTGCCGGTGATGATGCTGACGAGCTGCTCTGCGTGCGTGAGTGTGCGCGGCGCGACGGGGCCCTGCTGGCGTTCGTAGCTGATCGCCATGCGCTGCACGCCCGAGAGCACCTCGACATCCTCGCCCGAGCCGAAGGTGCGGAGCAAGGGGTCGCCCCGAGCCCCCGTCCAGTCGTAGCGGACGGTGCGCGTGCCCGCATTGTGGTCACGGACGCGGAAGGCGATCGAGCGGGGCTCGGCCTCGGTGATCTCGACGGCGCCCGCGAGCTCGGCCGCGAGAAGATCCGCGCCGTGCAGCGTGTCGAGGCGTGCCTTGAGCGGGTCGCCCGACTGCGGCGCGGCGCGGCTTGTGATCATGATCGCAGAGCTGAGCCCGCCGATCACCGTCGCGACGATCGTCATTGCGACGAGCAGTTCGATGAGTGTCATGCCTCGCCGGCGGACGATCGCCATCTTCACAAGAGCCCCCTGACGGTACCGATCGTTCCGCTGAGCAGGCCGTCGGACTCTTCTTCTTCGTCGTCATCGGGCGGGGGTGCGGCAGGAAACAGCAGTTCGAGCTTCTTGACAAGTTCTTCCGCGTCGCCCCCGACCTCGCGCTTGGTGTTTCCGGCGCGATCCACGAGAATGAGGATCGCGGCGCCGCGGTTGGAGATCACAAGCCCCGAGCGCGAGCCGGAGAGACCGGTCGGACCGAAAATGATCAAGTCCTCGCGGTCCCCTCCCCTGAACGCATCGAGTCCGACGCGGAGCGGGGACTCGCCGAGTTCGACGGGGTAGCTGGAGGCGCCCCCGTCCCAGCCCACGGCGTACCGGTTGTCGTCGGCGTTAAAACCGACTGCGGCGTAGGACTCTGCGGCGACGGCAAGGCGCCTTGCGCGATCGATGTCGGCGCTGATGCGGTCGGCGGTGCCGGACAGGCTCGCGCGGAGGTGCGCGTTGGTGAATCTCGGCACGGCGATCGCGCCCGCGATGGCGATGATGGCCGCGACGAAGGCCAGCTCGACAAGGGTGAACGCCCTGAGCGCAGCGGGACGCCCGCGCCTTGTCGGGCGCGGGCGTCCGTTGTCACGATTCCTGCTCCAGCGGGGCATCGCTCACTCCCCATGAGGAGAGGTCTGGATCAATAATCGCGGAAGGGCTTGCCAGCGGCGTCGGTCTCCTCGGCGGGCAGGTCGGCGCGGATGGTGCCGGTCGCCGGGTCGTACAGCCAGGCGACGGTCTCGCCGGAGGCGGTGCCGATGGCGTTCAAACCCCGCTTGGAGCCCACCTTCAGGGCGGGGATATCGCGCAGGTAGGGCCCGTAGATGTGCGTCGTGTCGCGGGTGGCGTTGGTGGCGCCGGCGGCGTTGCTGTACTGCGTCAGCTGGGCGGCGATCTCGGTCCCGCTGGGGTAGTTCCCGTCGTGCTCGGCCTGGTACATCTCGATGGCGCGGCGCAGGTTGGCCAGGTCGCTGACCAGCGATGACTCGGCGGCGCCCTCGGCGCCGCGGCTCATCCGCGGGATCGCGATGGCGCCGATGATGCCCAGAATAACAACGACAATGACCAGTTCGATGAGGCTGAAACCGCGTGAAGCGCCGTTCATGGCATTTTTCCCCTTGGATGTACTCGACGCACGGGGCCAGTGCTGAACGGAAGAACCCCGGTGCGTCCTTTGAATCGACGACGCAGCGTCCCCACTTGACGCTGGCCTCTTATAGAGCGCTTGCTCCGACGGTTATCGACCCGTCGCGAGCTCGATAACCATGGTCCTGCCCTCGCGTTCGAGCTCGATCCCGCCGCGATCGATCGAGCGGACCTTCCAGCCCTGGGGCTCGATGGTTTCTCCGGCGGCGTAGATGCGTCCGTTGATCAGCGCGACGGGGCGCTGGCCCATCACCACCGAGCTGACCCGCAGGCGGTTGCGGTCGGCGTCGTCGGCCCGATTCTCCTGAGCCTCCTCTGCGACCTGAACGACCGCCCGCATCGAGGCGGGGAGACCGAAGGCGTTTCGGGTTTCGTCGGCCATCGGGGCGTTGGTGCCCAGCAGGTCCAGGGCCTCGGCCAGGGCCGAACGGCGCGACGGGGCGTGCTCGCGCAGCTGGGCGAGCGCCTCTTCCAGCTCCGACGACGAGGGCTGCTGCTGCGCAACGCCCGCGCTGGCCGGAGAAGGCGATCCGCCCCGCAGCAGCGTCATGTCGACGATCAGCCCGCCGACTGCGGCGACCATGATTCCCGCGTAGACGCGTCTGGACTTACTCATGCCCCCTAGGAACGGTCAGATCCGGGGGGAGCATGAGCCGGCGGACCGGCTTTTTCAGGGGGCCTCTGCGTGATCGGCACGCCAGGCAAGATCCACCGAGAACGAAACACCGTCCTTGGCTTCCTGTCCTAACGCGACGACCTCCATCGTCCGCAACGCGATGTCCGGGAACGATTCGTGGAGGAACTGGAGATAGCCCGCGAACGCGCCAGGATCGCCGCGGCCGGAGAGTCGGATGCCAGTCACGGTCATCAGCCGCCCGCGATGGGCCTCGCCCGGCGAGACATTGTCGATCCGCAGGCCGGCGTCGGCGGCCACACCCGCCAGCTCGGCGATGACGCGGTTGCGGTCCGATACCGGCCGGAGCTCGATCATGCGCGCGCCGATATCGGCCGCGGCTTTCTGGAGGTCTTCGTCGACGCGTCGCTGCTCGACGCGGGCCTGATCGAGCACGCGCTGGAGGGTTTGCTCGCGCAGGACGGACGCTGCACGCTCGGCTCTGGCCAGCGTGTGGGGCCGGACGCCGAAGAAGAAGACGCCCCCCGCCAGCGCGACGACGCAGGCGGCCCCGGCGAGATCGATCGGCAGCGTTGCTTTGAGGTTCATCGCTTCTCTCCGATCAGTTCGGCGCGGACCTTGAAGACGACGCCGCGGTCGGCGCCCTCGCGGCTGTCGCGCCGGGCCTCGACGAGCTCTGCGCTCTTGAAGAGCCCGGTGTTCTCCAGGGCGAGGACGAAGCGTGAGACCTCGGCCTGGGTCGCGCCGGTGCCGTCGAGCTCCAGGACGCGTCCGCGTTCGGTCTGGGTGAGCCACATGCGTCTGAGGCCTGCCTCCTCGGTGAGGCTGTCGGCGATGACGCCCAGGAGGAGGTGCCACGCGGGCCGGTCGCCCAGCGCCCTTGCAAACTCCATCTGCTGCGCGAGCGCCCTGGCCTCGCCGGCGCGATCGGAGACGGAGAGGTTCACCTGCGCGATGCGCCCTTCCAGGCGTGCGATGGACTCTGCGCGATTGTCGGAGGTCTGCATCGCGAGCATCGCGCCGACTGCGAGCCCGGAGAGCGGGAGGAGCGCGCCGAGCACGCCCGTCCAGAGGCGGACGCGCTTGGCCCGCAGGCGAGCGGTCTGGCGCGCCGGCGGGACGAGGTTGATCACCGATTGCGTGCTGGTGATGGGGTTCATGTGTCGAACCTCGCGGCAAGGCCCATGGCCACGACGAGCCTGGGGTCGGCGGGCGTCTGATCACCGGGCAAGACCGGGGCCGCTTCGGCGGTGTCGCACGACGAGGCGACAAGGGCCGAGACCCCCGCGGGCGGACGCCCCGAAGCGAGCAGTCGACCGGCGCACTCGGTCTGGTGGCGCCTGCGGGCGTAATCGAGGGCGGCGGCGGTCTCGCGCTGGATCGGCTCCGCCCACGCGCGAATGCGCTCACGCACATCGCTCAGCAGCGCCCAACGCTCGTCGCTCTCGTCGAGGCCCACGGCGTAGAGGGCGTACCAGACGACATCGTCATCAAGGTCGAGCGATTCGATGACGCTGCGCTCCAGATCGCCGACGCCCGACTGCTTCGCCGAGCGCGTGTAGACCACCACGCCCTCGTACACGACGACGATGCGGACCATGTCCGAACCGAAATCGACGACGCAATCGACCTCGCCCCGCCCCTGCGGGACGATGAGCGAGAGGGCGCGGGCCGCGGCGGACTGGTGCGCGTCGATGGCGGCGACATCGAGGCCCGCACCCTCCAGCGGGGCGATCGATGCTTCGGCTGATTTGTGGGGCAGGGCGACGGCCATGACGCCGGGGCGGTCGCGCGAAGCCGCGGGAGCGGGCAGGTCCCACACCCCGACCCCGAACGATCCGGGCTGGAGGCGGTACATCTTGGCGAGCTCGCCCGAGGCGATCTTCTCGACGGGCGCGCCGCTGGAGACCGGCGGGATCTCGAGCGGAGCGCTGACGAGCGAAGGCTCCGCCGCCCCGAGTGTGACGGCCGAACCGGTGAACCCGACCCGTCCGAGCGTGCCGACGAGGCGCTGGGCCTCTTCTTCAGACAGATGCTCGCCCGCGCCGGGGCCGCGCTCGAGCACGACCGAGGCCCGGAGGGAAACGCCCTCGCGTGTCTTTTCCAGTTGGGCTGCGGCGATCCAGCCCGGATCGATCCACACACCGATGGAGCTCTTTCTCGTCATCAGCCCACCCCCGGCGCAGAGGCCGTCAGGTCGAACAGCGGGAGGAACATGCTGATGGCGACAAACGCCACCACGACGCCGAGCACCAGCAGGATGATCGGCTCGAGGATGCTCGCCAGGGACTTGACGAGCACCTCGTTGTCTTCGTCGATGAAGTTGGCGATGTGGGTCAGGATCTGACCGACATTGCCGGTGCGCTCGCCGTTGCGGATCGCCTCGACGACCGCGGGCGAGATGAGGCCGGAGCGTTCGAAGACGGCGCTGACATTCTCGCCACGCTCGACGGCGTCGGACGCGCACTCAAGAAGCCTGCGGTACTCGTTGTTGGTGCTCGCGTCGCGGGTGAGCGAGAGGGCTTCTAGCAGGGGGACTCGGCTCTCCAGCAGCACGCCCAGGAGGCGGGCCGTCGCCGCCGTCGCGAACGAGCGGACGATCGACCCGAGCAGGGGCAGGCGGATGACGACCTTGTCTGACGCGTCTTTGCCCGCCGGTGTTCGGATCCAGACGACGGCGCCGACGACCGCGGCCGCGATCGCGCCCAGCAGCCAGGGCCAGTTGCCCCGCGTCCACTCCGAGATCGCGATGAGCGCCTCGGTCGAGGGTGGCAGCGTCGCGTCGAGCGATTCGAACATGCCCGTGAACCGGGGCAGCACGAACACCACCATCATCGCCAGCACGCCCAGCGAGACGGTGATCAAGAGCGCCGGGTAGACCAACGCCCCGATCACGGCGCTGCGCGTGTGGTACCTCTTGCGCGCGAGCGCCGCGACGCGGTCGAGCATCACCGCGAGCTTGCCCGAGCTCTCGCCCGCGGCGATCAGGCTTCGCGTGACATGGTCGAACGATCGCGGGTGGGCGGTCATCGCCTCGCTGAGGGGCTCGCCCTCCTCGACGCGCCGCCTGATGTCCGAGACGGTCTTCTTCCACGCGCCTTCTGTGAGCTGCTTTTCCAAGGCCACGAGCGCGTCGACGACGGTCGTCCCGCTGGTCACGAGCACCGCGAGC
Organism: Phycisphaerales bacterium; assembly: GCA_007124345.1. Taxonomy (GTDB): domain Bacteria; phylum Planctomycetota; class Phycisphaerae; order Phycisphaerales; family UBA1924; genus SLFH01. Next base: position 7,722 of record SLFH01000255.1, read on the forward strand.
TGTCGGGCGAAGACCGCGACCTGCTTCAGCCCACCGGCACGCCCGGACCCCGCGGCCCTGGCCGAGGTCGTCGCGGCGTCCGCCTCGCGGACCTCGTCGACAAACAGCCCCTTGGCGCGCAGGTGGTCCTCGGCCTCCTGACGGGTCTCGGCCTCGGTGTGCCCGAGGACGGCCTTGCCGTCGGCGTTGTACGCGGTGTAGGCGAAGCGTTTCATGCCGCCGCCTTCCCGGGCTCTTGTGCTTCGGTGTCCTCGATGTGCGTGACGCGGAGGACCTCTTCGAGGCTTGTCTTGCCCTCGATGGCGATGAGAACGCCCTCGTCGCGGAGGGAGAGGGCGCCGCCGTTGCGCAGGTGCTCTCTGATCTCGTGCGTGGGGGCGGAGTTGTGGATCATGCGCCGGATGCCGCCGGTGACCTCCATGACTTCGTAGATGCCCACGCGTCCCTGGAAGCCCGAGTCGTGGCACTGCTGGCAGCCCAGGCCCTTTCTGAAGGCCTTGCCCCGCATGTCGAGCAGCCCCGCGTCGGCGAGGACGCGTTCTGTGGGGTAGTACTTGCTCTGGCAGGCGGGGCAGACGGTGCGCGCCAGGCGCTGGGCGACGACGCCGTTGACAGCGCCCGAGAGCAGGTAAGACTCGATGCCCATGTCCAGGAGGCGTGCGACGGCGCCCGGCGCGTCGTTGGTGTGCAGGGTCGCCAGCACGCCGTGCCCCGTCAGCGCCGCCTGCACCGCGACGCGGGCGGTCGGCTCGTCGCGGATCTCGCCGATCATGATGATGTCGGGGTCCTGGCGGAGGATGCTCCGCAGGGCGCGCGCGAAGGTCATGCCGATCTGCTCGTTGACCTGGATCTGGTTGACCATGTCGAGCTGATACTCGACGGGGTCTTCGACGGTCACGATGTTCAGCTCGGGGCTGCGGAGAAGATCCAGCGCCGAGTAGAGCGTGGTCGTCTTGCCGCTGCCCGTCGGGCCGGTGACGAGCACGAGCCCGTGCGGTCGCCGCAGGACACGGTTGAAGGTCTCGAACGCCTCGTGCCTGAAGCCGAGCTCGTCGAGGCGGACGCGGAGGTTCTCCTTGTCGAGGATGCGGAGCACGAGCTTCTCGCCCAGCAGCGTCGGCATGCTGCTGACGCGCAGGTCGATCTCGCGTCCCTCGGCGAGAATGCGCACGCGCCCCTCCTGGGGCAGACGCTTCTCGGCGATGTCCATCTTGCCGATGACCTTGATGCGGCTGGCGATCGCCGCGTGCATGCCCGGCGGGGGCTTCATCAGGTCGCGCAGCACGCCGTCGACACGGCTGCGGATCCTCGTGCCTCTTTTGTCCGGCTCGACATGGATGTCGCTCGCCTTGCTCTTGATGGCGGTGAGCAGGGCGACATTGACGAGGTTCACGATCGGGCTGCCCTGGATCATCCGGTCCAGGTCAGTCGTCGGCCCCTCGTCGATGCTCTCGCGCTCGACCACCTCGACATCGGACTCGGCGAGACTGGTGAGGAACTCGTCGACATCCACATCGCCCGAGGCGTACTTGCGCACGAACTCGAGGATGTTCGCCTCCAGCGCCAAGACAGGACGGATCGTGTGCCCCGTGAGCTGATGCAGTCGGTCGATCGTCGGGAGGCTCTGCGGCTCGGTCATCGCGACCGTCAGCTCGCCCCTGACGAGAAACATCGGGATGACGCGCAGTCGCTCGCACTCCTCGGCGCCCACGAGCCTGAGGAGGGCGGGGTCGATCAGCCCGTGGCGGAGCTGGCAGCCCTTGACGCCCAGCGTCTCGGCCAGCGCGCGGACAAGCACGCCCGGCGTGATGACGCCCTGCTCGACCAGCACGGCGCCGAGTCGCGCGCCCGTCGCCTTCTGCTGCGCCAGCGCGTGCCCGAGCTGCTCCTGCGTCAGCGCGCCGCGCTCGACGAGCACCTCGCCCACGCGGGCGCGTTTGGGGCGCTTCTGCCCGGGCCCGCTCTGGGCGTCGCCGGGTGGGGTGTTGGGCGGCTGGTCGCTCACAGGAAACTCCGCACCGCGGTCTGGACATCCTCGTACCGCTCGAACCTGCCGGCGTGCCCGGTCAGGTCGAGGACCTCGCGCAGCGTCTCGTTCATGCCGCAGACTTTCAGGGAGAGCCCGCTCTCCTCCAGCGCATCCCCGGCGTCGATCATGGCTTCCAGGCCCGCGCTGTCGACATAGGGAACGCCCGAGACATCGACGATGAATCGTCCGAGGCTCGATCGCAGCGACTCTCTGACGCGCGCCAGAAAACCCGAGGCGTCGTCCTCGGTCAGCGGCCCTCTGGGTTTGAGCACCGTCACGGCGCCGTGGCGGTCTTCCTCGATCTGCACCGCGATACCTCCGGTGTCTTCGCTCAGGCGACCTGCAGCGTCGCGCCCGCGCTGACGGGCACGCGGAGCGTGAATGTGCTTCCCTTGTCGATCTCGCTCTCGGCGGTGATGTCGCCCCCGTGCAGGCGCGCCATCTCTCTGGCGAGCGAGAGGCCCAGGCCCGTGCCCGTGATGTCCTTCACCCGGCCATCGGTGGCGCGATAGAACTTCTCGAAGACGCGTTCGAGGTCCGCCTCGGCGATGCCGATGCCGTTGTCTTTGACCTCGACGATGAGCTCGCCCGGCGTCACATCGACGCGGACCTTCACCTCGCCACCCTCGGGCGTGTACTTCAGCGCGTTGCCCACGAGGTTGTGCAGCACCATCGCGAGCTTGTCGCGGTCGCCCTTGATCGCCGGCAGCTTGGGCGGCAGGTCGAAAGCGAGGTCGATCCCCTTGGACTGCGCCTGAGCGACGAAGTCCTCCGACACATCGGTAAAGAGCTGGTCGAGCCTGATCTCGCCCGGGTTGAGCCGGAGCGAGCCCGCCTCGATCTCCGAGACGCTGAGCATGTCGGCCACGACGCGTTCGAGCCGCCTCGTCTCCTGGTTGATCACATTCAGGCAACGGCTGCGCTCGGCGATCTCGTTCTCGTCGAGCTCGAGCGCCTCTTCGACATACAGGCGGATGTTCGTCAGCGGGGTCCGCAGCTCGTGCGTCGCCTGGGCGACGAAGCTGTGGCGGGCCTGCTCGGCGACTCGCAGCTGGGTGATGTCCTCGATCATCACCAGCGCTCCGGCCCCGTCCTCGCGGCGAAGGGGGCGGATGCCCAGACGCAGCACGCCGGTGGCGCCGGCGTCGTTCTCGTCGACCCGCTCGACCTCCAGCGTCTTCTTGGCGCGGACGCGCCCGCTGGCGACATCGCTCATCGCATCGGCGACGCTCTCGTCGCCGACGACATCGCTGAGCCTTGCGCCGGTGAGCTTGTCGCGCTCGGCCCTGAGGAAGACCGACGCCGCGCCATTGGCGTAACGGATCGTGCCGTGCTCGTCGACGACGAGCATGCCCTGCCAGAGGGCGTCGCAGGCTTCGGTGAGCTCGCCGCGCCGTTCACGCCTCGAGCCGAGCTGCTCGCCGGCGCGTTCCTTGGTGACGCGGCGGCGCAGCTCCTCGCGGTCGTCGAGCAGGCTGTTCCACGCCTCGGCCGCTCTGCCCAGCGAGGCGTCGACGCGGAGGGCGTCGTTGTTCTTCTCGCCCGAGGCGGCCAGGAGGACCGCGTCGCGGACCGCCCCCACCGCCGCAAAGCCCCGACGCATCCGCCGGTAGATCAGCATGAACCCGCCCAGGGCGACCCCGCCGATGATCCCGACCCCCACGAGCCCGTCGAGCTCCGCCTTCGCCGGAGCGACATCGCCCGGATCGACCTCAAGCAGCACCGAGCCCTTCCCGGCGATCTGCAGCACGCGGGTGTGCTCGCCGGCGGCGTCGGCGGGAACCGAGGGCCAACGCCCCTCGGGCGGGTCCTCAAACCGGACCGACGATGGGTCCGACGAGGCGATCACCCGCCCGTCGCCCAGCGTGACCAGCAGCGACCTGACCTGTCCGGAATCGGCCGCGTTGACGACCAGCCTGCGGAAACCGGTCAGCTCCCCCGCCTCCAGCAAGGTTGACCCGGCCTCCTGCATCAGGCCGAGTGTGGCGTCGGCCCGGGAGTGCCAGGCGCGAACCTCGGCCCGCTCGGCGCTCTCGTTGGCCCACCACGCCGCCCCGGCGATCGAGCCGAGCAGGAGCAGGAGGAGTCCGAGGCCTGTCCAGGCGACGGCCGACTCACCCCGCCTGAGCAGGGGGGGGCGGAAACCGAATGTGTTCGCAAAGCTCTTCATCGTGCGCGACCGCCTTGCCGACGATGGATTCGGCGTCAAAGTTCGTATCGGTGTTGATCGGCCGCCGATGAACCCGCCTGCACGCCGACCCGCCCCTTCATCAGCCGATACGGGACAATGAGGCCCGCACCGGGGGCCGACCGGCGTCAAGGCCACCGCCCGAACCGGCGGCCCGCACTGGAGCACTCAGCCTTGCAAGCACTCGGATGGGACGCCTGGTTCACCGGCGGCGTGCTGGTGCTGATGCTGGCGCTGCTGGTCAGGGGGCGCTACGCGCCCGATGTTGTCCTGATGGGGGCGCTGCTCACCCTGCTGGTTCCGGGGGTGCTCGAACCGGCCGGGGCCCTCCGCGGCTTTTCCAACCCTGGCGTGATCACCGTCGCGATGCTGTATGTCGTCGCCACCGCGATGCGCGAGACCGGGGCGATGAACCTGATCAGCGAGCGGATGCTCGGGCGGCCCAAGACCGTGCTGGAGGCCCAGGCCCGCCTGGCCCTGCCCGTCGCGGGCATGAGCGCGTTCATCAACAACACGCCGATCGTGGCGATCTTCCTGCCCGTGCTCTCGGGGGTCGCCAAGAAGTCCGGGCTGCCCGCCGGCAAGCTGTACATCCCGCTGAGCTATTCGAGCATCCTGGGCGGGATCTGCACGCTCATCGGCACGAGCACCACCGTCGTCGTGGCGGGGATGCTGATCTCCTACGACGCCCGGGGGCCCGAGGGCGAGCCGCTGCGCTTCGGCATGTTCACGCTGACTGCCGTGGGCCTGCCGATCGCGGTCTGCGGGATCGCGTACATCCTGCTGTTCGGGCGTGCGCTCCTGCCCAACACGGGGGGCCCGACGGTGAACGGGCCGAGCAACCTGCGTCGCTACACCACGGCCCTGCGGGTCGGCGAGGGCTCGCCGGTGATCGGCAAGAGCGTTGAGCAGGCCGGGCTGCGCAACCTGCCGGGGCTGTTCTTGAGCCGCATCGAGCGGGAAGAGAACACGATCATCGCCGTGGGGCCTCAGGAAGTAATCCTCGGGGGCGATGTGCTGGTGTTCGTGGGCGTGCTCGACTCGGTGGTGGACCTGCAGAAGATCAAGGGGCTCGAGCCCGTCGCCGACGAGGGGCCCACGCCCGACGGCTACCGCCCCAACATGCGCCTGATCGAGGCGGTCGTCGCCTCGGGCAGCCCGCTGGTGGGCAGGACGATCCGCGAGGCGGGGATGCGCGCTCGCTACAACGCGGTCGTCGTCGCGGTGCACCGCCAGGGCTCGCGCGTCAAGGGCAAGCTCGGCGATGTGCGCCTCCAGCCCGGCGACACGCTGCTGCTGGAAGCGCCCAACCGCTTCGCCGAACGCTACCGAGACAGCACCGACTTCTTCCTCGTCAGCGAGCTGGAATCTCCCGCGGCCCTGCGCCACGACCGGGCCATCCTCGCCTTAGTCATCCTCGCCGGGCTCATCATCACCATCACGCTGGGCGTCTTCGAGCCGGTAGTGGCGGCGATGGCCGCGGCGGGGCTCATGGTCGCCACACGCTGCTGCACAGGCGCGCAGGCCCGCGCCTCGATGGACTGGCAGGTGCTCATCACGATCGGCGCCGCCTTCGGCATCGGGCACGCGATGAACGAGACGGGGCTGGCGTCGGCGATCGCCGAATCCCTGCTCGCCGTCGCGGGCGACCTCGGTCCTTGGGCGATCCTCGCCTCGGTCTTCCTGCTGACGACCGTGTTCACCATGATGATCACCAACAACGCCGCGGCGGTGCTGATGTTCCCCATCGCCCTCAGCATTGCCCAAGCGGGCGACCTGAACTTCATGCCCTTCGCCGTGGCGATCGCGGTGGCGGCCAGCTGCGAGTTCGCCTCGCCCATCGGCTACCAGACCAACCTGATGGTCATGGGCCCGGGCGGGTACTCGTGGTGGGACTACATCCGCTTCGGCGGGCCGCTGACGGTCCTCTGCGGCGTCGTCTGCGTGATGATCACCCCGTTTGTCTGGGGTTTCTGAGCCGGGCCTGTTGTCAGCGATGCCCGATACGGAGTGATTGGTAGCGTTGCCTGAACCCTCGACACTCGGCCACAGACCGTGCCACCGACCTCCAACGGAGGTCGGTGCTTGCTGTCATCCGATCGATGCGAGCGAAGCGCTCAAGAAACCTGACAAATCCGCACCGACTCTCTCCCCGCTCCGAAGGAGCGCACGAACCTTGCCACGAGTGCGGCGAG
>SLFH01000038.1 GCA_007124345.1 Phycisphaerales bacterium
CAGTGTCTGCTGCATCAGCCCGCAAGCCGGTTTGCAATCCCTGGTGCTGCCAAAAGACCAGGTTGGGCGACTGGATCAACTGGTCCGCGAAACTCAGGCCTATGAACAGGGGGCAATTTTCTATTTCCAAGGTCCTTACGGTGTCGGCAAACAAAGCTGTGCCAAGGCATTGTGCGGCGAACTGGGGCTTCGATTGCTGCTGGTGGATCTGGGAAAGCTTCTGGCAGATGCATCTCTTGCATTTGAAACGGCATTGGTCTTGATAGAACGTGAAGCTCGCCTGGGGGGCTGCGCAATTTTTTTCTCTGGTTTTGATAAACTCCTGGATGACAAAAACAGCTCCTGGTTGGCAGCGTTGCTGCGCTCCCTCAACTCGGGCCCCCGGCTTGTTTTTCTGGCAGGCAACCAGACATGGGAGCCATCCGGCACATTGTACGAGGTGCCTTTTATTCGAGTGCTCTTTGACATGCCGACTTTCAGCGAACGCATGTTACTGTGGCGGAGTTTCCTCGATTCCAATCAGCCAGACTCCAATGGTTTGGATTTGGACAGTCTTGCCAACAAATTTCGGCTAAGCGGCGGTCAGATCAAAGATGCTGTTTCAACCGCACGCAATCTGGCGCGCTGGAGAAAACCCGAGCAAGCCATACCCGGTATGCAGAATTTGTACAATGCCTGCCGGCTGCAATCCAATCGCAAGCTGAGCAACCTGGCTCAAAAAGTGCGCCCTTGCTTTCATTGGGAAGACATTGTATTGCCCCGTGCTCAGAACACACAACTCAAATTGATCTGCACCTATGTGCAGCAACGCGCCCGGGTGATGGATACATGGGGTTTTGCCCGTAAATTGAGTTTGGGCAAGGGAATCAACGCTTTATTTGCAGGCCCTTCTGGTACGGGCAAAACAATGGCGGCCGATATTATTGCCAATGCGTTGGGCCTGGATCTGTACAAAATCGACCTGTCAACCGTGATCAGCAAATATATTGGTGAAACAGAAAAAAATCTGGCGCAGATTTTCATGGAGGCCGAGACCTCCAACGCCGTGCTTTTTTTTGACGAAGCGGACGCCCTTTTCGGAAAGCGCAGTGAAGTCAAGGATTCCCATGATCGCTACGCCAATATCGAGATCAGCTATTTGTTGCAGCGAATGGAAGAATATGAAGGGGTGAGTATTCTGGCCACCAACTTGCGCCAGAACATGGATGAAGCCTTTGTGCGCCGCGTGGCGTTCACGATTCATTTTCCCATGCCCGAAGAAAGCAGCCGCCTGCAAATCTGGCGAAAAATCTGGCCGCCGCAAACACCCCGGGAACCGGACCTCGACTTGGAATTCCTTGCCCGGCACTTCCGTTTTTCGGGCGGAAGCATCAAAAACACCGCCCTGGCTGCAGCCTACATGGCTGCCGAAGATGGCCAAGCCGTAGCCATGACTCATCTGATCCGGGCTACGAGGGAAGAATTGCTGAAAATGGGAAAAGCCTGTGTCAAGGCTGATTTTGGAAAATATTTTGACCTGTTGCAGGCGAACACCTAAACCAGGTTTCTGAAAGGACCAAAGCAGGGCATTATTATGATCCGCGATCTGGATGATACGATTGAACAGCTCTTGCAAACCGGGGCGCCGGCCGGGTCGGAACTGGCATCGGCCAACATCAGTTTCGAATTGCCGGATGCCGACTGGCGGGCAGGTCTGGATAGCCTGACCGTCAATTGCTACTTGTACGATGTGCGTGAAAACCGCGAACTGCGCACCGTGGAACCACCTATCCAGCGATCAGCAGACGGAACCCGTGCCATCCGACGACAAGCACCGGTACGCATCGACTGCGCCTACTGCATCACAGCCTGGAGTATTGCAACAAATGAATCCATCCAGGAAGAACACCGCTTGTTGAGTCAGGTACTGCGGGTGCTGCTTCAAAACCCCACCATACCACCTGGGGTATTGCAGGGAAGCCTGGTAGGTCAGGTTCCCCCCTATCCAACCATTATTGCTGCTCCTGACGGCGTGAAAAATCAGCCCGAATTTTGGGGTGCCCTGGATCAGCAACTCAAGCCCTCGCTGAATTATGTCGTCACCTTGACGATGAGCCTGGACGATACGGTGGCCGAAACCGATATGCCGCCGGTAGTGGACAGCGTGGATGTCGAGGTCGACGATCTCAGCAAATTTTAAGGCTTGCCAGGATATTTATCTTTTTCACTCTATCATAAAAGATGTGCCACATCCGGCGCATCTAAACTACTGCACCATATGGAGGTGACATCATGGGTTTTAATCTCGGTTTAAATGTCGTGGAAGTTGACGGCCGGGTGGCACCCAGCATCCAGGCGGCACCGACTTCAGTGGCCGCATTGATTATCCGCTCGGCCCGGGGCCTGCCCAACCAGGTTTACCAGGTAACCAACTGGAGTGCCTTTACGGAGCGCTTCGGCCGGTATTTAAACGGGGCTTTCGGAGCCTATGCCATGCGAGGATTCATCGATAATGGAGGTGCCATGGCGTATGTAACCCGGGTGGTGGATACCGCCACTGCCACAAGCGCTTCCCGCGCTTTTGATGACGGCGAAGATACCGCTCTGACAATTACCGCGGGTTATCGCGGCACAGCCGACCCGGGCGCATGGGGCAACAACCTGGCCGTGCGCATTGCCCCCAACCCTGAAACCGCTGGGACTTACGATATTTTTGTCCGCGAAAACGGCACGGTGGTAGAAACCTGGGAGGCCTTGAATCAAAGCACTACACCCGGTGATCCGGGCAGGCATCCGGAAACAGTGATCAATGACGAGTTTACCGGCTCCAAATTTATTATCGTCACCGAGAATGACACCGGCAATCCGGCTTCAACCGACGGTACGGAGACTGCCGATGCCGACGGATTTGTCCCGTTGGAAAACGGTGCCGACGATTCCCTGAGCGGGGCCGCCCTTGAAAATGCCTTGGTGGCAGCCCTGAGCCGTTTTGATGTGCATAAGGTTCAGCTGGTCTGCTGCCCGGAAACAAACAGCAATACGTTTGTCGCAGCCGCCCTGGCATATTGCGAAAACCGGGGGGACTGCATGTTTATCGGTCACACCACCGAGGGCCATGATGCAGCGGCTTCCAAAACGTACGGCCGGAATTTTCAGGGCAACAAAGTGTATGGGGCTCTCTATTTTCCGTGGATCCGGGTAGCCGATCCCATCGGCACACAAATATGGATACCGCCCACCGGCCATATAATGGGCGTATTTGCCCGCACCGAACGTGAGCGCGGCATATGGAAGGCACCCGCCGGCAATGCCGCCAAACTGAACGGGGCTTTGGATGTGCAGCACCACATCACGGACACGGTGCATACCGACCTGGTTAAAAACGGCAGTGTCAACGCGGTGCGCTTCATCCCTGGTGCAGGCATCGTTATAGACAGCTCGCGTACATTGAGTACAAACACGATCTGGCTGTATGTCAATATCCGTTTGCTGTTCAATTTTGTCAAAAGCTCGCTGATGGGGGGTTTGCGCTGGGTGGTCCAGGAACCCAACGACCAGACGCTATGGAACAAGGTGAAGTTCAACTCGGTAACCCCTTTCCTGATGGGATTGTGGAAGCGCGGGGCTTTTGGGTCCGGCACACCGGACCAGGTCTTCACCGTCAAGATCGATTCCGAGAACAATCCACCGGCAAGCGTCCAGCAGGGCATATTGAATATCGAGGTTTATTTTTATCCGGTGCGACCGGCCGAAACAATCGTGATCACCATCGGACAGCAGGAAAGCGGCGCCAGCTCCGGCGAAAGTTAATCGAAGTTGCCTGAACAGCCCTGACTGAATCAGGGACAATACGGAAAAGTACAAAGAGAAGGAGAAAAGCCATGGCTGACTTTGGTTTTAATGAAGCCTATCGTACAGATGAATTCGTGGTGGAAATCGAGGGTATCGAAAGCCCAGGGATCACCAAAGTGGACGGATTGAGCGAAGGCGAGATCGACGCCATCGACCAGCCGGACGGCGGGGCCAACATCACTCACAAAATCAGTTCCGGAATCATAAAATACGATGATCTGACTCTGGAGCGCAACATGGACGGCAGTCAGGCTGATGCCGATTTTAAAACCTGGTTTGACGAGATGTTCAAACTGGACGGCACCGGTACCGGCAGCCAGATGCGGCGTAACGGCTCAGTTGTCAAAAAGCAGTTTGGCCAGGAAGTCCTGCGTTTTGCCTTCGAGGGTGCCTGGATTAAATCGAGCAAATTCACCTCCCTGGATGCCGCCAGTTCGGACTTGATGAAACAGACCATCGTATTGGCTGTCGAACGTATGTATCGGGTCTAAGGGGCTGTAGCCATGGAATTTCATCAAAGCGAATTCGAGGTACGCCTGCCGATCGGATATCGTGATGAGTCAGGCAAGATTCATCGCCGGGCTTTTCTGCGCAAAATGCGGGGCCATGAAGAAGCGCTTTTGTACGATACATCGCTTCAAGGCGGTCGCCTGGTCACAGAACTGCTGACCGGTTGTATGGTGCGCCTGGGCGATCTGGCCCATGTGGACGCCCAGATCCTGTCCGAGTTGTATTCGGTCGATCGCAACTATCTGCTCTTGGAACTGCGGCGCCTTACACTGGGGGATCGTATGCCGGCGACCTACTACTGCCCGGGCTGCCGGGCGCCGGTAGCCCTGACCGAGGATCTGGCGACCCTTGCAGTGGGGCGTTTTGAGGGGGACCGCGTTCCCGAGGATATCCATCTGGAATTGGAAGACGGCTATGTCGACCGTCAAGGCCGGCGGCACACGGCTGTAATCCTGACACTGCCACGGGGCAAAGATGAAGAGTTCGTCGCACCCCTGGCCACCAGGGATCCGCTCAAAGCCCAGGATGCCCTGATGCTGCGCTGTATCAAAAAATTCGGCGACCTGCCCCATTCAGCGCTGGAAGCCTACGGGGTCAAGATCCTGCGCGAACTGACCATGGGTGACCGCCTGCGTCTGCAAGAAAGCTTCAACGGCCGGACACCGGGTGTCGATTTTGTGCGGCAGGTACAGTGCCCCTCCTGTGGAGTTCAATTTGAGGGTATGCTGGATGTCTCCCATTTTTTCGTCTGCGGCTAGGGGGGAACCGCCTGCGCCAGGAAGTTTTCTACCTAGCCTATCACCTGCATTGGTCCTGGTCCGAGATTATGGCTTTGGATATCAATGAACGCCGTATATTCGTGGACATGCTGGCGGAACGGATCGATGCCGACAACCGTGCCTTCGAGGCGTTAAGCGAACGGATGAGAAAAGGATAAGAACCTGATGCCAATTTCGCCTGAAATCAGCGCCGGAGACACAATTTGGGCGATGAGCCTGCGATTGGCGCCGGCCAGTAACCATCCCCGGCGGCCCCGGCCGTTTTATGCTTTACCGTTTATAGCACTGGGCGGGTTGGGGCATAGCGGGTCGCATCAGACAGACGCCCGGCTATCACAATCAACCACCTTGATCTGGCCCGGCACCTCATTGTTTGTTTGGTCCACCCACTGGCAGGCCCAGAACCAGGCGGCTCCAACTACGACAACCGATGCAGTGCAAAACAAACAGGATACCGTGACCTTAACGTTGAACCATCGACCCCCATCACGAGAACGGGACACAGCGGCTTTTGTTTTCATGCAATTGAAAGGTGGTCGAGACCAACGCGGTGTTTCACCATCAACCCGGAACATAACACCCGGTCAGAGCTTCATCCCCGAGGCTTCCTTTCAACCCGGCATACTGACCGCACTTAAGCCTCGCCAGGTCAATCTGCCTGTCAAACATCCCAGCCCGGCAAAGGGGGTGGCCGGGGAAAAATCCGGTCTGCCATCATTAATAAGGACTAAACTGCAAAAACAGCCGATCGCCCTTTCGATACAGCCTGATACGTCACTATCTTCAGGGTATTCTGAAGGTAATCCCCCGGCTTTCATCCCCTTGGACACTCGTACCATAACCACAGGACTGGCCTCGACGACTCCTCGACCAGTACTTGGGGGACTGCCATTCAGTTCATCATTCGGTCAGATTCAGCGCGATGCTTCCGCCAACTTGCTGCTGCGCTCAACCCCGGCCATTTTTCTGCCACGTGGCCATGTGCCTGATTCCCGTAATTCACATTCCGAACCACTGTCTCTTTCTTCCAGCCGTCCCCCGATTCGGTCAGAGGCGTTTCAACCCCAGGCCGATGAATCTCAGCGGCTCGTTCCCCAAAGTGTAGCACTCATTCCGCCGGCAGATTTGGTCTATCCCTCATTCGAACGGCCCGTTTATGAAACTATGGCCCCTTTGAAACCACTTCGGTCGTTTGGTACAAAGGACGCCCATGAAAAGCTGTCCCGGCCTGCTGATGAAACGCCGGCTAAATCGCCTGAACAGTTGCCCGGCAACGTCGACAGATGGCAGGTGATAATGAAAACCATCGAACAGCGCATTTCCCGGGAAGTGGCCATTGCCGTGAAACAGACCAACCACCCCAAACGGCAGGAAAATGCAGGGCATCTTCCTCCCCTACCCCGGCCACCTGTTAACCTGGACGATGAAGGTACAGCTTCCCGATTGCTGCAAAAAATACGTCGCGCAAACCGGCAGGAACGCTTTCGATTGGGACAGTTACGGTAATTAAACCCGAGGCTTAAGGCCTCATAAAGGTGTCATATGACTGAGCGTCAAGTATTGCGAGGCTTTATTGCCAATATTGAAGTCATTCCACCCCTCATCGTGACGTTTCAATTCAATCCGGAATCGATCACCGATAATAAAACGGTCAATTACGCAGACCGCAACGCCAACCTGTGCGGCAACTGGCCGGGCAAGATATACACTGGCGGGGGTCATCGCACGATTTCGTTCGATTTCAAACTGCACGGTCTGGAAGAAGGCACCAACGCACTCAACCCTACCGCACTTGACAACGGAATTTCAACCGAATTGGCCAAACTGCGCTCCTTTCTCTATCCCATGGAAGACGCCTGGGCCACTTTGGGCGGACTTTTTGGGGAAAAAGACGAAGGAAAGCGCCTTTCAGCCCCGCCGGATTGTATTTTCGGTTTTGGCACCAAAATTTTACAATGCATCGTAACTGAGCTGACAATCAACGAAACCCAGTTCAACAGCCTGCTGGCACCGGTTCGTGCAGATGTTGGCATTACCCTGGTAGTCAACGAAGACAGCGACAACGATCTTTACCAGTTGGACAAACAGCACCGTAACTTGCTGGCGGCGCTGGGATTGCAAAATATAAGCATTTTCTAACCTTTATTGTCGGAAAGGCACAAGACCGAAAAAAAGATGACGAAATCCGTTTATTCACGCTACTACCGTACCGCCATCATTGAAGCAGAAGGACGCAACAGTCTGGCACAACGCCTACCAGACGCACCGGCCACGTATCCAGACGCCCTGCTGCACACCCTGGTAGGTAATGAAACCCTGGACCTTTTGGCCAAGCGCTATTACGGCCGCGAGGATTTATGGTGGCGCATCGCCGATGCCAACCCGGGACGCTTTCCCCTCGACTGGCAGGCGGGCGAAACCATCGTAATTCCGCCGATCCGCGTAGCCACCCGCATGCCCCGGAGGTAGTCTGTGTCCCGAGATCTGTATTACCGTGTTTCGGTTCGTGCCGGAACGGCCTCTTACGATCTGTCCCACGATCTGACCGGCTTGACCATTGAAGAAGACGAACACAAGCCCGATCAGCTCACGGTGGATTTGAGCGATCCTTACAAGGTGCTCAGCCATGCTCTGCAGGAAGGCATGGAAGTCGAGGTGGATCTGGGGTACTCTGACGATCACTGCATTATCTTTCGAGGACGTATTTACAAGGTAGACAGTGATTTTCCACAAGACGGCCTGCCCACGATCAAGTTTTCAGCCTACGATAAGAGCATGCGCATGGGCCTGCGCAAACGTAATCGTCCCTGGACTGATATGGCTCTTTCGGAAATCGTGGAAACAATTGCGGAGGAATACTTCGACAACGATGTATCCGTCGACCTTCGTGGCGATCCCCAGTTCAGCGGCAACGGCATCCGGCAACAGGATGAAACCGATTTGGCTTTTTTGCTCCGGCTAGCCAGGCAATACGGTGCAGAGATGTTCGTCGTCACCGACGAAGATACCGATATCCTGCATTTTCAATCCCAATACAGCATTATGAAAGCTGATCCGGAATTTACACTCTATCACGGCCGCTGCGGTGTATCCGGACATCTGATCAGTTTTCAGGCCGGAAGCAATATCACCGATATTCAACTGCCGCGTGTTTTTTCCGGAATCGAATATGAAAGCGGTGAGCGCACCGAAGCCACCACCGCCGAAATCGAGGAGATAGGCGACGCCGAAGATCCTTTTTTTGACGACAATCTATCATCCTTCAGCAAAAAGGAGCCGGAGCGGGCCGCCCAATTGGAATCTCTGCTGGCGGAGGCCCAAGCCATTCCTGACGAACTGCGTGAAGAACTGGGCGGTGAGGAACGGCAACCAACGCCCGGATTCGCTTCCCAGGAAGAACTGGATACCCGTGCTCAGAATCAATTCAGCACCAGTATTCACGGCATGCGCGGCAGCGGCACAACTCCAGGCAATCAGCGTATCCGGGCCCAGGCCAACATACGCATTGCTGATGTGGGAGGACGTTTTTCCGGTATCTGGTACCTGTCGCAGGTGCGCCACATTATAAGCAACCAAGGATATCTGACCGAAATCCAATGTCAAAGGTAAAAAAGACATGTTTGATCCTGAACCGTCATCAACCGAATTCGAAGAGACTGTCGCTCTAAAGAAGTACTACGGCAAATACCCCGGATTGGTAATAAGCAATACGGCCCTCAATGAAGACGATAACTACGGCGATCACCGCGGTGAACTGCTGGTGAAAATCCCCGGTATCCTGGAAGAAGATCCTGATGGTGATGGCCAGCGACCGATCCAGGTGTTGGCCAAACCCTGTTTTCATCCTGGCTTTTTTTTCATACCCGAAGAACAAACCCAGGTTTGGGTCGAATTTGCCGCCGGCGACATTAATTCTCCCCTGTGGTCCGGGGCATGGTATCCCAAGGATCTTTCCCCCCGGACCGTGGACGACGAAGGTCCTACCGAGTTTCAGAAAATGATCCGTACGGCTTCCGGCCACGTGGTTCAGCTGGACGATACCGAAAACAAAGAGCAGATCGTAGTTCGTCACAAACAGGGTTCGCTGATCAAGATCGACAAGGACGGCCACATCACAGTTGAACACAAGGATGGATTTAAAATCGAACTCAAAGCCGACAACACAATCGAGATCGATTGCGAGAAGGTGGAGATCAACGCTGATGTGACCATAGACGGCAACCTGGATGTCACCGGTGATGTGACGGTGGGTCAGGGGCCGAAGACAACTATCAGCAACAACGAGATAACCGGAGGATAGGTTTCAGATGGGCGACTTGGTATTAAAAGGATTGTTGAACCTGAAAGGTATGCTCAAGCTGGCCGGAAAAGACGGCGGCAAAGTCAAGGTCGGAGCCGTGGAAGCTCTGGTGGAGGTTGCCAAAGGCCAGGCCGGGGCTTCGCAGGGCCAGGGAGTGCCGGTGATATTGCCTCCGCCGCCTGCCAGTCCCACTGATCCGGGGGTGGATGGCTGGATTTTCAAATCCTTCAACTCCACGGTCACTGCCGGGGACAAGAATATAGTCACCCAGGGTATGTGCGCTTTAGGCAACCCAAGCACGGCGACCTGGCCCGGAATGGTCCAGGCCAGCATAGGAAATCCCACGGTCACAATCAATAATATTCCTATCAACGTGGTGGGCGACATGGCCACGGTGCTTCCCAACGGCGCACCACTGTTTTTCAGCAAAAGCGGGCAGTAAACGGACTCATAAACGATGGCAGTTGTCAGCCTGAAAATCAACGAACCGGTTCATGACACCGCCCTGATCGGCACAGGCGATTTGACCCTGCGCGGCAGCATTACTGCCAAACCGCCGGAACTAAACCAGGTGCCCTTGTACTACCGCTGGTATTCGAGCCTCTTTGTTGCTAAAAAGGGGCGCTATTCGATTAATGAAACCGCGCTGACGCATCCTGGCAACGGTCTGGTCACTAACTTGGAGATAGGTACCCAGGTCATCACGCTGGCCGCCAGTGACCGGGCCGGAGAAACCGATGCCGACCTGGAAGCGATTCAGCACGGCGGCATGACCGGAGGCAGTGATGGCGACGGGCAATGCGTTGTTCATGTGTTTATTGCTCACCTGCTCTCTCCCGCAAACGGAGCTGAAATCAATCAGTCGGAAGCTATACTGGAAGCACGGGCACCTTCTCTGTGGGGTGTAACCACCGATATTCCGGAGGTATATGCGATCAATCCAGACTATCATCCCTTGAACCGCATTCGGTACCGGTGGGAGTTCATTCCCTTGGGGTCCCCGCCCGGCCGAAGTCGGATGGATTTTATTCCGGCGATAGAGGAATATGAATTCGATCCGGAAATGGATTCCGAACTGATCCGCATCCGTTACAGGGGTCCCCTGCCCTCCGGGCTGATCGCAGGCTATACCCTGAGGCTGCATGCAGAAGACAACCAGGAGATCCTGGGAGGCGATCAGGTCTCAGTAAGTGTGACGGTTGTACCATAAAAAAATAAGGTGAGATTTACGATGAACGAAGACCTCAGGGGTTTTGCAAGCCCCTTTCGCATCGATCCCGATACCGGCGGCATCGCCTGGTCCAGCGGGATGGAAAAACTCAGAACCAATATCATTCATATTCTGCTTACCGACGTGGGTGAACGGGTTATGTTTCGTGAATACGGCGGTGGCATCCGCCAGCTTGTCCACGACCCCAACAATGAAGCTTTGCGTGCCATTGTTCAGCACCAGATCGCTAAATCCATCGGGCGCTGGGAACCGGGTGTGATGCTGCAAAAAGTGACGGTTACCGTCGAACAGTCCGTTTTGAGAGCTGACCTGGAATATGTGGTCCGGCATACCCGCCAGCCCCATAGCCTTTCGGTCCCATTGTTCCGGCTCTAAGTAGTGCCTGAACGAAAAATCCTTTATTCCCTCTCCCAGTAGGGAGGGTCAGGGTAGGGTTTAATAATATCCAGAGGATATTTCTCCTCCTGGGAGAGAGAGTTTTCGTTTAGAACCTAAGTGAATTAAGAGGATTATAAGATGATCAACAACAGCCGACCCCGAATCGACTATACCCGTAAGGACTTTGCTTCGCTGCGTGAGGATCTGTTACGTCTGGCCAGGGAAAAACTTCCGGCCTGGACCGATCATTCGGCCAATGATCTGGGTGTGGTGCTTCTGGAGCTTTTTGCCTCGGTGGCCGACAGCCTGTTTTACTATGAAGATCGCCTGGCCAACGAGAGCTACCTGCCCACAGCAGTGGAACGGCGCAGCGTCATGCACCTGCTGCGACTGATCGGATATGAGCTGCGGCCACCTCAGGCGTCCTCGGCTGATCTCGTGCTTCTGTTCGATCCGGCTGCTACCGGCACTGTGGTCATCGATACCGGCAGCCGGTTTCAAACCACGGCCGCAGCCACTGGAAAGCCTGTCGGCTTTCAATATATCCGTGATCCTATCAGCATCGAACTGAACAATTTGCCAACGGTCCGTCACAGGGACGGAAACTTCTATAAGCGTTTTGCCTTTCTTCCGGTGGTACAAGTCGATGCCGCAATATCCGATGAAACCCTGGGCTCATCCGACGGAAGCGCGGGTCAGCGTTTCCCTCTTGCCCGATCTTCCCTGATCGAGGATTCGCTGGTGGTGGATGTGAATGAAGGCAGTGGTCCCAAGGTCTGGGAAAAAAAAGCTACCCTGCTCAACAGTCTGAGCGCCAGCGAGCACTACATTGTGCGGCGCGATGAATTCGATGTGGCCTGGGTGGTTTTCGGTGATGACCAGTATGGCAAAATTCCACGACGGGGGCGCAATACCCTGCGGGCCAGTTACCTGGTCGGCGGCGGTATAAAAGGCAATGTACCGCCGCTGAGCATTTCACAGGCGGTGACAAACATCTCCGACCTGCAACTGGTTTTCAACAAGAGCGCTGCCACCGGTGGAGCCGATGCCGAACCGATTTCCGAGGCGGCAGAACGGGGGCCCCAGCTTTTCAGGGCCATGGGTCGTGCCGTGACGGCCCGCGACTACGAAGAGCATGCCCAGCAGTTTGGGGTAGGAAAGGCCCGCGCCCGGACAGGTGGCTGGAACCGGATTGAACTCTTCGTGGCACCGGTGGGCGGCGGTCAACCCACCGACACTCTCAAGGCCGATCTGCGTGCTTACTTTGAGAACAAGCGTATTATGACCAGCATTCTCGATGTTCGCAATCCGTCCTATATAAATGTATTTATCGAAGGCACTCTTGAGGTACAGGCCTATTTTTTCACCGAGCAGGTTCAGCAACAGGTGGAAAATGCCGTCAGCAATTTGCTGGCCTTCGACCAGGTTGATTTTGAAAAAAAGCTTTACCTGACCAAGGTTTATGAAGCCATTGAAGCTGTCGAAGGAGTTCGGGGGGTGAATATCACCCGTTTTGCCTTAGCTGATTCGGCTGAGGCGATCCCTGGCGACGGCACCTTGAAATTCGGGTGGAACGAAATACCTCAGGCCGGTTACGGGACCGGGATATTGCTGACCGTTTTGGGAGGTCGCCGTGATAGTTGAATTCAAGGCTCACACCGATCTTCACCCCCGGCAGATCCTCATAGACTGGACCTGGCTTTCGGCTGAGGCCGTTCGTCCAGGTTTGCGCCTGCGGCGCCAGCAAAAAGCTTATGCGCAAAAGGTAGGAGATGGCCGGTCGGTCGTGAATCTGGCAGCGCTTTTTCGTCTGCCGGACACGCCCTGGGGGCAAATCGAAACAAGCGCGTACGTTATAACCAACACAGCCGACCGGGAGGACATGATCCAGCTTGAGGTCAGCTGGTTTTTTGCTGTGGATGGAGACGCTCAGCCTTCACAAGTGAGGATCGACTGGTACGATACTGATGGCGATACTTTACAGGAGGATACGGTCACCGAGATCAGCCGGGTGGAGCAAAGCGTTGTGCCCTCAGCTCCATGGGGTGCTGTGACCACCTATGAAATCTTTGTCTCACCTGGTGGGGAACCTGAAATAGCCACAGGTCGAATCAGGGTGTTTACCAGCAATGCGAATCCTGCCGT
This sequence comes from Phycisphaerales bacterium, assembly GCA_007124345.1. Taxonomy (GTDB): domain Bacteria; phylum Planctomycetota; class Phycisphaerae; order Phycisphaerales; family UBA1924; genus SLFH01. The sequence goes on from SLFH01000038.1 coordinate 13,175, forward strand.
AGCTGATCGTGTAGAATGGCTGCCCGGCAGTCAACCACCGGTTACTCTTGATTTTGATATAGCCCGCAGCTATGTGACCACTGCCGAAAACTTTTCGACCGGCGACTCGTTTCAGGCGCGTTTCAACTTGAACCGTACTTCACCCGGGCCTTTGGTCCCGGTGGGACAAGTTGTCATCGACGAAACATTCAATCCCGACAGCGGAGACTGGAAGCGGCGGGTGCAGGTTGTCGATGGCGTTCTTGAGCCGGAAAAAGTCTACTATTACGCTCTGTTTGCGCCCGAAAGCAGCAGTTTTTCAAGCCGACGCGAGTGGCGCGCAGCCGCCATGGCCACTAGGGCCTATGAGTTGGGGGATCGCTTGTACCATATGCTTCCGGCCGTTCATAGGCAATACGACGAGCCCACTCCGGATATGCAGGGGCAAGGTCAGCTGCGCCGCTTTCTGTCGATTTTCGGCCAGGCTGCCGATCAGGTAAGAAGCATGGCTGAAGGCCTGCGAAATCGACATGATGTCAATGCGGTAGATGCCGATTTTTTATGGCCTCTGGCACGCTGGATCGGCTGGCAGCCGGACCAGACCCTGGATGAAAAAGCCAGGCGACGGGATATCCATCTGGCCCCGGAAATCTATCAATCCGTTGGAACTCTTCCCAATATCCGGGCTCTGGTCAATCGTATGACTGGCTGGGACTGCCAGGTTAAGGAATATGTTCATAATATATTCCGCACCAATGCACCCGAAATCATCACACTGTGGGAAATCTGGGAACGTCACCATGACGGCAGCACCTGGAGCAATGCGGTGGCAGCCACCCAAACGGATGGGTTCGACGGACGGCCGTCTGCTGCTGTGGACATCTCCGGCAATTTGTGGCTATTTTGGCACG
>SLFH01000109.1 GCA_007124345.1 Phycisphaerales bacterium
CACCGACCTCTGCTTTGAGAGGTCGGTGCTCTTGTGCTGCCCCTGCGATGCCGAAAGTCCCACGCACCGACCTCGCCGAGCCGAGGTCGGTGGCACGGAAGTCCGTTTTTCCGTCCTCGCAGGGAACACTGGCGGGCAAGCCGCCTGCGCCACAGATTTCCTGATTGCGTTCACTCGGCGAGCGGGTCGGGCCTGTAGAGCTTGGCGCCCAGGGCCCAGTTCTTGTCGGTGAAGTTGCCGCCGCGATCGAGCTTGCCGGGCGTGTCGGGGCGTGTGGCTTCGAGGCTGATGGCCATCTTGGCGTCGATGTCGTCGAGCATGGAGACGAGCAGGGCCTCGGGGGTCATGGGGACCTTTGCGGCGCCGTACTCGGGGATGCCGTGGTGGCTGAGGATGATGTGCTGCAGGACGGTCAGGACACCGGCGGGGAGGCGTGTGCCGGTGGAGGTCATCATCTGCTGGGCCTTGTCGTGGAGCATGATGGCCCCCTCGACGATGTGGCCGACGAGCTCGCCCCGGTCGGTGTAGGTGAAGGGGCCGTCGTAGCCGAGCTCGCGCGTCTTGCCCAGATCGTGCAGGAAGAGGCCCATGAGCACGATGTCGCGGTTGATCTTGGGGTACAGCGGGCAGACGGCGTCGGCGACCTTCATGAGGTTGAGCGTGTGCTCGAGCAGGCCGCCGAGGTAGGCGTGGTGCATCTGCTTGGCGGCCGGGGCCCTCTTGAACGCTTCCATGAGGTGTTCGTCGGCGAGGTAGGTCTCGGCGAGGGCCTTCATGGCCGGGTGCTTGAGCGTCGCGAGGACGCCCGTGAGCTCTTCGAGCATCTCGCCGGGGTCACGCGCCGAGGAGGCGATGAGCTGGCGGAGCTCGCCCTGGGAGGGCTCGTGCGGCTCGATCGCATGGATGATGAGCTGGATCTCGCCCTGGTAGGCCTGGGTCTCGCCCTTGACGAAGACGAACCCGTCTGTAGGGATGGTCCGGAAGGTGGCCTCGTCGATCGACCACATGCGGGCGGGCATCTCGCCCGAGCGGTCGCGGAGCAGGCAGCGGAGGTACGGCTTCTCCGTCCGCGTCATGCCCATCTGGGCGTTGACGATGGTGAAGACGCCGGCAATCCGCTGCGGCGGCTGGTCGAGGTCGGCGATGTACACACGGTCGCTGGGGGCGGTCTGGCTGCTCATAGGCAGCGAGTGTAGCGGGGCGGGAAGAAATGCGCGGGATTTCAACGCCCGCGGAAGTGGGGCGGGACATCGCCGTGGTCGGCGCGGATCGTGCTGCGGATGCCGCCGCGGCCTTTCCAGTCGGTGATGATCTGTAGCCACTCGGGGTTCATGAGCTGCACGAGGTCGTCGCGGATGGAGTTGGTCACGGCTTCGTAGTAGATGCCCTCGTTGCGGAAGCTCTGGTAGTAGAGCTTGAGGCTCTTGAGCTCGACGCAGACACCCCCGGCCGAGGCGGAGCGGGGCTGGTAGCGCAGTGTCACATGCCCGAAGTCCGGGTGCCCGGTCTTCGGGCAGACGCTGGTGAACTCCTCGGACACATGCTCGATGACGAACGGCGTGTCCGACGGGGTCTGGAAGGCTTCGAGCTGCGAGCGGTCTGGCATAGCTGGGTTCGGTGCGGCAAAGTCGGGGATCAGGCGCCGTAACGCCGGACGAGCTCGACGATGCGGGGCTGGTCGGGGTTGATCTGGAGGCTGCGCCGGAGGAGGCGGACGCCTTCTCGCTGGGCGTCGCGGTTGCGCTTCTCGCTCCAGAGGTACTGGTTGAGGCGGTAGATGCCGAGGCTGTTGATGGCGGGGAAGTGGGTTGGGTCGAGCTCGATCGCCCGCTGGAAGGCCTCCTCGGCCTCGTCGTAGCGGTAATCGCGGAAGAGCAGCGCGCCCAGCGTCTCGTACGCCACAGGCGACGGGCCGAGGGCGAGCACTTCCTCGATGGTGACGATCGCCTCGTCCTTGCGTCCGGTGCGGCTGAGGCTGTCAGAAAGCATCAGCAAGAGCTCGGGGCTGAGCTGCATCAGCTCGGCCGCCTGGCGGAGTTCGGTGACGGCCGATTCGTGCTCGTCCAGCTCGCGATAGACCGCCGCGAGGTTGGCGCGGGCCGGGCCGCTCTCGCCGTCGATGCGGACGGCGCGGATGGCGTACCGCATCGCCTGGCGGGGCTCGCCGAGGCCGAGGTAGGCCGTGGCGATATTCATGTTGGCGTCGAGGTTCATCGGATCGATCGCCAGGGCGCGGAGGTAGGCGCGGACCGCCTCGGTCAGACGGTTGAGCAGCTGGAGGGCCAGGCCGTGGAGGTACTGGGCATCGAAGTTGAGGGGCTCGACGCGTGCGGCCTCGCCGTAGCGACGCTCGGCGAGCGAGTAGTCGCCCCGCCTGCGGTAGATGTTGCCGGCCTCGATGTAGGCCATGGTCAGCTCGGGGTTGATCTCGATGGCCCGCTCGAAGGCGCGGAGGGCGGAGTCTTCTTCGCCCTCGCGTTCGTAACGGCGCCCCTCGAACAGGGCGGAGATCGACTTCTCGTCGCGTTCGGCGCCGATGACCGGTCGGCGGGGGCGGTCGGGCCGTTCCTCGTCTGTGCTCGTCCGGGTCGTCTGGCACCCGCCGACGGTCACCGCCACGAGCAATCCGGCGCAGAGCAGGACCAGGGCGGTCGTCAGGGGCATCGCCCGCTTGGGGCGGCAGACGGGGGCCTGGGCGTCGGTGCGGCCGGGAGACTCAGCTCTGGTCATGGTCGAAGGTCCGTTCTGGCGTGGCGTTGGTCTGTGGGGCAATGGACGCCCGGATCGGTCTATCGGTTCGCTCGGAGCGGCGCTTGGGCCCGATTATCGCGCCCCGGAGGCCGCGGGGACGCCGATCAGGCGTTTGAGGCGCCCGAGATTGATCGTGTCCATGGGCGTGCCCGCCTCGTTCTTTGTTTTCGGCGTTTCGAGCACCTTGGGCACACCCGCCAGTTCGGGGCGGTTGGCGACCGCGGCGAACCCGGACGCCCGCAGGGTCTTGGCGCTGGTCCCTCGGCCGATGTCGCCCTCGCCGATGTGGGCGTGGCGGTCCTTGCGGGAGCCGACACCCCCGAGGCTGTCGTTGACATGCACGACCTTGAGGTGGGCCAAGCCGCAGGTTTGGTCGAATTCGTCGAGGACGGCCTCGGCTCGGTCGCGGCTTGAGAAGTCGTATCCCCCCGCGTGGGCGTGGCAGGTGTCGAAGCAGAAGCCGACCCGCCCCGGCTCGCCAGTCAGGTCGATGATGCGGGCCCGCAGGTCGGCGAGTTCATCGAAGGAGCGTCCGAGGTTGCTGCCCGAGCCGACGGTGTTTTCCAGGCAGCAGACCACCTTTGCGCCCTTGGTTCTCTTGAACAGGTGGCGGTACGCCTCGGCGATGCGGGCGAGCCCGGCATCGGCGTCGGAGGTGGTGTACGCCCCTGGGTGGTGGACGAGGTAGGGGATCGAGAGCTCGGCGCAGCGTTCGATCTCGATGGTCATGAGATCGATGGACTTGTTCCAGAGCTCGTCGTCGGGGCTGGCGAGGTTGATGAGGTAGCTCGCGTGGCTGGTCGTGCGGTCCTGCCAGCCGAGGCGTTTCAGCCCGTCCAGCCAGTCGGCCTTGGCGCCCGGGTCCAGCGGCTTGGCCTTCCACTGCTGCTGGTTCTTGGTGAAGACCTGGACGGTGTCGAGCTCGAGGGCCTCTGCCTCGGTGAGGGCGTTGACCATGCCGCCGGCGATGGAGAGGTGCGATCCGAACACGCCGCGACTGTAGAGCCGGGGGCCCGCCCGGGCGTGGAGGTGTATCCTCGGGCGATGCATGGCTCGACGAACAAGTTGTGGGGCGGGCTCTTGGCGGCCTGCGTGCTGGGGGCCTTTCTCTGCGGCTGCGCCCGCACCCGGCCTGCGCCGGTCGTTCGCGAGGAGCCGATCCGCGTCTCGATGATCGTTGAGAATGTCTTTACG
>SLFH01000331.1 GCA_007124345.1 Phycisphaerales bacterium
AACCTCGCGGCGCCCGTCGCCCGCGATCGGGTCGTCGATCTTCTGGGCGCTTCGGCCCCGCAGACGCTGGCGGTCGCGCCCGGACAGCCGCAGCAGGCCCAGCAACGCCAGCAGCGCGATACCAGAGCACCCGCCCGCCCCACCGACGGGCTGGAAAACCTGGTCGAGCGTCTGACGATCGACCCGCAGGGCAACGCGCTGATTTTCCGGGGCCGCGCCGACGAGGCCGAGCAGGTCCAGCGCGTCCTGGCGATCGTGGATCAGCCCAGCTCGCTCCGGCCCCGGCGGTATTTCACCGGCACCGCGACGCGTGACATCGCCCGCTTTGCCGCTCAGCAGGGTTTGGGCGAACTGACGACCATCTCCGTCGAGCAAGTCGACCCGTTCGGCGGGGGCTTCCAGCCCGGCATGCAGCAGCCCGGCCGCTTCACTGTCCCCGGCCAGCAGCAGTTCCAACAGCCCGGCTTTGGCGTCCAGCAGGGCCAATTCAAGGGCGGGCCCGTGCTCGTGCTCGACGAGGAACGCGGGTACATCGTCTACTACGGCACACCCGCCCAGCAGGACAAGCTCCAGCAGCTCGTCGAGCAGTTCCGACCCGAGGACGAGCACATCGTCATCCGCGAGTACCGCCTCGAGCACGGCGACGCCGAACAGGTCGGCGAGCTCCTCCGCGCGATCCTCCTGCAGGAGCCCCAGACCGGCAACGGCGGCGGGCTGCTCCCCGGCGGAACCGGCGCCGGCACCCGTTCGCCCACCACCGGGCGGAACCTCGCCAGCGGACGCGTCCCCCAGCCCCCGGCCGAACCCGGCGCCGCCGCCGCGTCCGGCGAGGCCTCCTTCACAGGGCGCCCCGACCAGGTGCTGATCGCGGCCGACACCGCCAACAACCAGCTCCTCATCCGCGCCCCCCAGCGTCAGCAGTCCGAGCTCGAACGCATCATCGCCAAGATCGATGTCAGAAGGCCGCAGGTCTACATCGATGTCCAGATCGTCAGCCTCACCAACACCAACGATTTCCGACTGGCCGTCGAGACACAGTTGATCAACGCCGGCGGCTCGGGCGGGCTGCTGCAATCCAACTTCGGGCTGACCTCGCCCGTCGAGGGCGGCGGGATCACCGATCTGCGTCAGGTGAACCCGAACCTCCGGGGCCTCACCAGCGCGCTGATCCTCTCCGACCAACTCCCCTTCGTCATCAACGCGATCCAGACCGTGACCGACGCGAAGGTCGTCGCCAACCCATCGCTGCTGGTCGACAACAACGAGACCGCTTCGATCATCAGCGTCCGCCAGGAACCCTTCCAGCAGTCGACGATCACCCCGGGCGGCAGCGAGGTCGTCTCGACCGAGTTCGCCGAGGCGGGCACCTCGCTCCTGGTCACCCCGCGGATTTCCTCGGGCGGGTACCTCCGCCTGGCGTACACCATCACGCTTTCGAGCTTCAGCGGGACGGAGGGCAACCCACCGCCGATCGACGACCGGACCGTCGAGGCCGACTCGGTGACCATCCCCTCCGACGCGACGATCGTCGTCGGCGGGATCTCGCTGGACACCATCCGCGACACGGTCATCAAGGTCCCGATCCTCGGCGACATCCCGCTCATCGGCCTGGCCTTCCGCGACACGCAGAAGGTCCGCACCGGCGAGTTGCTGTACGTCTTCATCACCCCGCGAATCCTGGGCGACAAGCACTTCGGCGGGCACCGCCTCATCACCGAGGGCCCGCGACGCATCGCCGACATCGCGCCGGACATCCCCCCGATGGACCCGGTCCGGATCCCCTTCTCGCCCGGCAGCGATCGCGGCGGCTGATCGGCATGGCCAAACGCAACGGCAAGCTCAGAAAAGGCGCATCAGACTCCGGCCGCACGCCCGCCGGGGCGCTGGTCGCTGCGCCCGCCGGGCCCAGACCCGACGAACTCGCCCGCGTCGCCAAGCTCCTGGGCCCCTTGGGCATGGACGCCGAACGGCTCAAGCAGTTCCGTCTCGCCCCGGGCTCTGACACCGAGCCTTGGGATGTGCTGCTGCAGGTGCTCGCGATGGACGAGCACCGGGCGTTGGAGCTTCTGGCCGAGCGCACTGGCCTCGAATTCGTCGCCGAACCCAGGCCGGGCGAATCGTCCAGCCGCTTCTACGAGCTGATCCCCGCCGACGCGGCCCGCGAGCACCATGTCGGGGGCATCGAGAGCGACGGGCGGACGATGACCATCGCGACGGCCCGCCCCCTCCAGCCCGCCGTCTTCTCGCTGATCGAAGAACGCCTCGACATGCCGCTGCGCGTGGTGCTCAGCCCTCGCGCCGCGGTCGCCAACCTCATCAATCGCGGGTACGAGCAGCGGGGCGACCTCGTCACCGAGATCGTCGAGGAGATGCCCCTCGACGAGTCGGCGATCCAGACCGCCGCCGGCTCGATCGGCGCCGGCAACGACCTGCTCGCCCTCGCCCGCCAGACGCCGGTCATCCGCCTGGTGAACATGATCCTCTTCGAGGCGCTCCGCCGCAGGGCCAGCGACATCCATGTCCATCCGCAGGAGAACCGGCTGGTCATCCGCTTCCGCATCGACGGGATGCTGATCGACGCGTTCACCCCGCCGATCTCCCTCGCGCCCGCCATCAGCTCGCGACTGAAGGTCATGACCGAACTGGACATCGCCAACCGCCACGCCCCCCAGGACGGCCAGACCACCGTCCGCATCGGCCAGAAGAAGATCGACATCCGCCTGTCGGTCATCCCCACAATCTACGGCGAACGCATCGTCCTCCGCCTGCTCGACCAGACGCAGACCGAGCTCGACCTCGACGCCGTCGGCATGTCCAAGCGCCTCCAAGGCGCGCTGATGGACATGATCGAGCGCCCCAACGGGATGGTGCTCGTCACGGGACCGACCGGCTCGGGCAAAACGACGACGCTCTACGCGGCGCTGGGGCGCATCGACCGCGCCAGCCGCAATGTGATGACCATCGAGGACCCGGTCGAGTACCGCCTGCAGGGCATCAGCCAGATGCAGGTGAACCCCAAGCGGAATGTGACCTTCGCGACGGGCCTGCGCGCCCTGCTCCGCCAGGACCCCGATGTGATCCTCGTGGGCGAGGTCCGCGATCAGGAAACCGCGTCGCTGGCGATCCAGGCCTCGCTGACGGGCCACCTCGTGCTCGCCACGCTGCACACCAACGACGCGCCCAGCGCCATCCCGCGATTGATCGACATCGGCGTCGAGCCCTTCCTCGTCACCAGCTCGCTGCTCGGCGTGCTCGCCCAGCGCCTCGTCAGAAAGATCTGCCCCGGCTGCAACGGCCAGGGCACGGCCGACGGCGTCCGCTGCGAGCAGTGCTTCGGTCTGTGCTACCGTGGACGCCTCGCGGTGCACGAGCTGCTGGTCATCACCGACGAACTCCGCGAGATGATCGGCACGCGCACCGACGGCGTCCGCCTGAAGAACCTCGCCGTCGACCAGGGCTTCAAGACCATGCGCGACGACGCGATGGAAAAGGTCGCCGCCGGCCTGACCGACCAGGCCGAGGTCTTCCGCGTCCTGCACTGAACCTCGGACCCCAAGCCGCCGACCACCTCTGGAGTTCGATGACTCGCGAGCTCCTTCGGAGCGACGAGAGACGGCCGCGGCGCGATGAAGTCTGTGGCCAGTGTCTCCGGCCGTTGATGCGTCCTCGACAGACAAACACTGGCGGACAAGCCGACGCCTCCTTTGAGAAACCCCGTCGACTCGCGCATCACTCCCTCCCTCCGAAGGAGCGATGGGTTGTAGCCGCGGGTGGAGCGCAGGCCGACGCGCAGCCTCGGTCGGAGCGCAACCCGTGGATGACGACACAAGAATCTCTTCGCCCTGAAGGGGCGCAGGAACCGCAGCGTGCCTTGTGTCGAACACTTCCTCCGCCCCTTCTGGGCGGATCCGTTTTGATGAGCTGTCCACGGGTTCCGG
>SLFH01000167.1 GCA_007124345.1 Phycisphaerales bacterium
CCGGACGGAAGAGGAGATCCGGGTGAACTCGGGCGAGTTCGTGCTGGCCGAGCGCCCGGGGTACGGGCCGGTGGCGTGCGGGGCGCTGGCGGTCTTCAGCCCGAGCCTGGCGGAGATCCGGTCGGTGGCGGTCGAGCCGATGGCCAAGGGGACGGGGGCGGGGCGGTCGGTGATGGTGTTTTTGCTGGATGTGGCCCGGACGCTGGAGGTGGACGAGGTGGTCCTGCTGACGAAGGTGCCGGGGTTTTTCGCCCGCTTCGGGTTCCACCCGATCGAGCCGGGTGAGCTGCCTGGCCCGTTTATGGAAGAGGCGATCGCGGGCCGCGGACGGACGATCCAGGGGCGGACGATCATGATCCGATCCCTGCTTTGAGTGGGTCTGGCCAGTGGGCGGGGCCGGGCCGGGCTCCCCGCGATCGCTGCAGAATCGAATCGCTTGTCGGCGGATCGGACCGGCGGGAAGGGCCCGACCACCCGATATGATCCCCTGCGTGCCCGACGATGGTTTCGCACGGTCAACGAGACGGGAGGTCGGTGATGAAGGGTGTAATCCTCGCAGGCGGGCTTGGTTCCAGGCTGCGTCCATTGACGCTGGTGACGAACAAGCACCTGCTTCCGGTGTACGACAAGCCGATGATCTACTACCCGATCCAGTGTCTGCTGAACGCGGGGATCGATGAGATCATTGTGGTGACGGGGGGCGAGCACGCGGGGGACTTCCTGCACCTGCTCAAGAACGGCAAGCAGCTCGGCCTGCGTCACCTCGAGTACGCATACCAGGAGGGCGAGGGGGGCATCGCCGAGGCCCTGAAGCTCGCCGAGGACTTCGCCGACGGCGACAAGATCTGCGTCGTGCTTGGCGACAACATCATCGAGAAGAACATCAAGAAGGCCGCGGGCGACTTCTTCACGCAGCGGTCGGGCGCCAAGCTCCTGCTCAAGGAAGTGCACGACCCCGAGCGTTTCGGCGTGGTGCGTTTCGACGGCGAGGGCCCGGGGGCGCCGGTCGTCGAGATCCTCGAGAAGCCCGAGGACCCGCCGAGCAACTGCGCCGTGACGGGGATCTACTTCTACGACGCCGATGTGTTCGAGATCTGCAAAACGCTTAAGCCGAGCAAGCGTGGCGAGCTCGAGATCACCGATGTGAACAACGAGTACCTGCGCCGGGGCGACCTGACCTACGAGGTGCTCGACGGGTGGTGGACGGACGCGGGCACTTTCGAGAGTCTGTTCCACGCGACCAAACTGGTCGAGCAGGGCGGGGCGAACCTGGCCGACGGCCAGCCGCGGCCGATGGCGCCTCTCTTCACCGCCAGCAGCGAGTAACCCCCGATGAGCACGACACACGCACCGGCACGGACTGGCGGCGGGACAGCGCCGATCGGGATCCCGAGGTTTGCGGGGTCTGTCGCGGACGCCTACGCGGAGGCGATCGAGGCGTCCGAGCCGCGCTGGGTCCCCGCGTCGTACTACACCGACGACCGCGGCTGGTCGCTGATGAACCTGCTCCAGGGCGTGATGGGCCCGGAGGGGCAGGTGAACTTCTCGGTGCAATACCCGGGCGTCATCAAGGCGTGGCACCGGCACAAGCTGCAGACCGACTTCTGGCTCTGCCTGCAGGGGCACCTGCGGATCGGGGTTGCGTGCCGCGATCGCGGCGTGAGCTGGACGGTCGTGAGCGGGGAGAAGAACCCTGGCATCGCGATCATCCCGCCGACACTGTGGCACGGCGCTTCGACGGTCGGGCATGTGCCGGCGGGGCTCTTGTACTATGTGACCAAGGCCTTCGACCCGAAGAACCCCGATGAGGAACGCCTCGCATTCGACGCGATCGAACGGTTCCCCTGGGGTATTGAACACCGATGAGCCCCGCGCCGGCCGACAACAGAGCGCCCAAGCGCGTACTGGTGCTCGGCGCGACAGGGATGGTCGGGCGGGCGTGGCGCGGGCTCTTGACCTCGCACGGGATCGAGAACCGAGCGCTGGCGAGGCCCGAGTTCAACCTGTTGAACCCCGAGACTATCGAAGCGATCGACTTCGACGGGTTCGACCTCGTCGTGAACGCGGCTGCGTGGACGGATGTCGACGGCGCCGAGGCCGACCCCGAGGGGGCCGCACAGGCCAACGGCGCCTCGGTGCGCCGCATCGCCGAACGCTGCGACGACGCCGGGGCAACGCTGGTCCATTACTCGACGGACTACATCTTCGACGGCACGCACCCCGGGCCGATCCCCGTCGACCTCGACCCCGACCCGATCAACGCCTACGGCAGATCCAAGCTCGAAGGCGAATGGGGCATCGCGGCGACCGGGTGCGACGCGGTCGTGATCCGCACGAGCTGGGTCTACGCCCCGTGGGGCAAGAACTTTGTGCGCACGATCGCGAAGCTGGCGGGCGAACGGGAGACCCTCCGCGTGGTGAGCGACCAGACCGGCCGCCCCACCTCCGCCGAGCACCTCGCCCGATCCAGCCTCGCCCTGGCGATGACCGGGGCGCGGGGTGTGTGGCACGCGACGGACGCGGGGGCGTGCTCGTGGTTCGAGTTTGCGCGTGAGATCGTCTCGCTGGTCGGCTCGGCGTGTCTCGTCGAGCCCTGCACGAGCGAGGAATTTCCGAGGCCGGCGAAACGCCCGACCAACAGCGTGCTGGACGTCGCGCCGACCGAGACCCTGCTGGGTCCCCTGACGCCCTGGCAGCTCGCGCTGGCCGATGTGGCCCGGCGCATGACGATCGATTGACACCGACAGACACGGGCCGAGCAAGACAGGCCCGAAGCCCTTCAGACGCGAGAGGAAGCACAGAGCCATGGCCAAGACACTGCTGGTTACCGGGGGCGCGGGGTTCATCGGCGCCAACTTCGTCCGCTTCGCGCTCGCCAACAGGCCCGACCTGCGCATCATCAACTTTGATGTGCTGACCTACTCGGGCAACCTCGAGAACCTCGCCGGACTGGAGAGCAACGACCGCTACAGGTTCGTCAAGGGCGACATCCTCGACCCCGAGGCGCTGAACCCGCTGATGGAGGAGGCCGACGGCGTGATCCACATGGCCGCCGAGAGCCATGTCGACCGCTCGATCATGGACTCGGGCCCGTTCATCACGACCAATGTGCAGGGGACGCAGGTGCTGCTCGACGCCGCGAGGCGGGCCAAGGGCGGCGAGGGCGTCGGACGCTTCCTGTATGTGTCGACCGACGAGGTCTACGGCTCGCTCCCCCTTGAGAACCCCGAGGACCGCTTCACCGAGACGAGCCAGATCAAGCCCAGCAGCCCGTACGCCGCGAGCAAGACGGCCGGCGATTTGCTGAGCCTCGCCTACCACCACACCTTTGATATGGACATCGTGGTGACGCGCTGCTCGAACAACTTCGGGCCGTACCAGTTCCCCGAGAAGGTGATCCCGCTGTTCGTCACCAACCTGCTGCAGGGCAAGAAGGTGCCGCTCTACGGCGACGGGAAGAATGTCCGCGACTGGCTGCATGTCGACGACCATTGCGAGGCGATCCTCGCGGCGTTCGACCGCGGGCAGTCCGGCCGGGTGTACAACATCGGCGGGAACAACGAGCGTTCGAATCTCGACCTGACCCACTCGATCCTGTCGGTGATGGGGCACGGGGAGGAGATGATCGAGTTTGTGCAGGACCGCCCCGGGCACGACCGGCGCTACGCGATCGACGCCTCGCGGATCGAGAAGGAACTCGGCTGGACGCCCACCCGCTCGGCGTGGCCCGAGGCGCTCGTCGAGACCATCGCCTGGTACCGCGACAACCAAGACTGGTGGAAGCGGGTCAAGAGCGGCGAGTACCTCGCGTACTACGAGAAGCAGTATGGGGCGTCGGCCTGACGGCCGGGGCGCTGGGGTTGGAGCGGCCTTTGGCCGCGGCTTGGCTTTGCGTTCCAGCGCGTTGAAACCCAGCCTCGGCCGCAGGCCGAAGCC
>SLFH01000384.1 GCA_007124345.1 Phycisphaerales bacterium
CGGCGATGCCCACATGGAAGACCTCGGGCTCGAGGAACATCGCCATCTGTGTCTGGAAGCCGCCGAAGCTCCAACCATGCATGCCGATGCGGTTGCGGTCGACCCCGTGGTTCTTCACGAGGTAGTCCACGCCGTCGACAAGGTCCTCGGTCTGCGGCCTGCCGACCCGCTCGTAGTTCGCCTTCTCAAAGACGCTGCCGTACCCGCTCGTTCCACGCGGGTCGATAGTGACGGTCACATACCCGTGTGTCTTGGCCATGTACCAGGCGAAGAAGTAGGCGGGCGCGCTGAAGGCCCCGTCGCGGACCTGGCGTCGGTTGCTCTGCAGCGGGCCGCCGTAGACATAGACCAGCAGCGGTCGCTCGTCTCGCGGCGTCCAGTCGTCCGGCTTGAACATGAAGGCGGGGATCTCGTGCCCGTGCCGGTTGCGGTAGGTGAAGAACTCCGGGACGTGCGCCGTCAGCTCCAGCGTCTCTTTCGGGTGCGAGTCGGTCAGCATCCGCTCTTTCTCGGCGGCAGGATCGATCATCACCAGCTCGCGGGGCTGCCCGAACCTGGCGAACCTCGCCAGCGCCCTGGTCCCGCACGGGCTGACCGCCGTGTCGTCGTACAGCCCCTCGCCCCGCGACAGGCGGGTGACTTCGTAGGTCTCTAGGTCGACCACCTCGATGTGCTCGCGTGCGGAATGCTCGGCCGTTGAGGTCACAAACAACCTGCGGTGGCAGGGCGAGAGCCCGAACGGCAGCACCTCGTGCCGGCCCCGAGTCACCTGCTCCAGGTGCTCGTACAGCGGGTCGAGCACATGCACATGGCGGAAACCAGACTGCTCGGTCAGGAACACCATCCTGCGGCTGTCGGGCAGGTACGCCGGCTGGATCATCCGGGGCGTGTTCGGCCCGCCGTCGTGCAGGAACCGGTAGACCGTCTTGGCCTCGCGCACCTTCACCGGCTCGCGCTCGTTGGAGTTGCTGGCGTTGCCCGTGTCGTTGGGCTCGATGCCGAAAACCTCCGCCTCGTCGTCAATCCACCAGCGGACCTCGATCCGCTCCTCTTCGCGCTGGTTGATGTCCGCGGGCTCGGCCGGCTCGGGCGCGGGCGCCTCGGCGGGCTCTTCCTCGGGGTCCTCGTACCCCGATTCCTTGATCCGCACCACGCCGGTCGACTGCTCGAAGACCGCGAATACAACACGCGACGAATCGGGTGACCAGCGCGGCACCTGCAGCACATCGCGGGGGCCGGTCTCCCGATGCTCGAATACCTTCGTCAGACGCCCGTCCTCGGTCGCCGGATCGCCCAGTTCGTACAGATAGACGCTGATATCACGGTCGCGGAAGGGATTGGTCGGGAGCTGACGCCAGACCTCCTGCACCTCCATGAAGCGCCCGCGGAAACGGGGGATGTTCACGCGGGTCGCCTTCTGCGTCCAGTCCTCGCCCTTGCCCGTCAGGAAGACGAGCCGCTCGCCGTTGGGGCTGATCCGGTAGCCGATCATGCTCTCACCGCGGGGGAGCGCAGGATCGATCTGCTCGATCAGATCCTGTCCGAAGATCACGCGCATCAGGTTGCCGTCCAGAAGGTAGGTGTACCCCGACCCGTCGGGCAGGTACTGCACCGACTGCATCGACGATCGCGTCGCGGTCAGACGCACCGGCTTTTCGGCGCCGACTTCCATCCGGTACACATCGTTCTGCGAGACGAACAGCAACTCGTTGGCGACGGGCGACCAGAGGAACGACGAGATCCCCGCATACCGAGGCGAACGCGAACGATCCGCGTCCTTGTCGTCAACAAAGTCCTCAAGGTGCTTCACACCGAGCAGACGCTCCGAATCAGAACGCTCATCCTTCTCGTCCTTCTTCTCCCCCTCCGTCTCTCCCTCTCTCTCCGTCTCTTCGTCTCTCTTCTTCCGCTCCTCCTCCTTCTTCTTCTCCGCCTTCTCCTTATCCAGCCGCTTCTTCAGTTCCTTCTCCGCCCGCTCGCGTCGGTCGTCGCGGACGCGTCGGGTGCTCTCCTGGAACGGGGCCATCACCGAGACCTTCGTCACACGCCCGACCTCGCCCGTCTCGGTGTCGAGGATCCACAGGTCCGAGCCGTGCCGACGCTCGTCGTAGGGGCGGTAGAGCCACGCGGCGTAACGCCCGTCGTGGCTGAACTCCATGCCCGACGCGGCCGGCCCGAAGAGCCCGCGCTCCGGGAACAGGTCCTCAAGCTTGACTTTCTTATCCTGATTGCCCGGGCCCTCGCCCGCCGGCGCGACGGCCGACACGCAAACCAGGGCCAGACAGACCGAAAGACCGACGACAAACTGACGGATGCGATTCACCTTGACCACCCTCCGAAGCCCACAACACACTCCAACACCGGCCGCCAACCCCTTCATAAGGCAGGCGGACGCCCGCCGCCAGCCCATCGGGGCCGACCGACGCCAAAGGGCGCACAACGACGCCCGATAGCCTCCACCCGCTCCCCGTTTGATCGGTCCGTCCGCGGCCGAGCCTGACCGCGAACACCCGGATCGCCCCCGGCCGCTGAAGATACCGGGAGCCCCGCCCGGCGATGCGTTCTTTGTTGCCTCAGCCGACGCCCGCGAGCTTCGCCGCCTCCCAGCCCGCCATCAGGACCGCCATCACCAAGACAAAGACGGCGAACCCCCGCTTGAGCTTCCGCTGGTCGAGCCCCGTGTTCAGGCGTTTGCCGAGCACGCTCCCGGCCACCCCCACCGCGATGAAAACGCCGATGGTGGTCCAGGAAAGCTCCCGCCCAGTCTCGGCGAGGAAGTGGGCGTGCCGCCAGAAGCCCGCCCCCGCGTTGATCGCGATCACCAGCAGGCTCGTCGCGACCGCCCGCTTCATGTCAAGGCGTGCAAAGAGCACCAACGCCGGCAGAATCAGAAACCCGCCCCCGACACCCACAAAGCCGGTGACCATCCCCACGCCGACCCCGACGAGCCCGACCAGGAGCGGCCCGGCCCCCGGGCGGGGCCCTTCCTCGGCGGCGGCTCTGGGGCTCTGGCGTGAGCCCGACCTCCACATCGAAAACGCCGCCACGAGCATCACCCCGGCGAGGGCCATGAGCTGGACCACGCCCGGCACGAGCGAAGCGATCTGCGCACCCGCGACGGTCCCGAGGATTCCCGGCAGCGCCAAGGCGAGCGCGGTCTTCCAGACGACCAGCCTCGCCATCGCGTACTGCGCCGCCCCGACCAGCGCGATCGAGCCGACGATCAAGAGTGATTCGGCGATCGCGGTCTTCTCCTCGTGCCCGAGGAGGTAGACCAGCACGGGGACAGTCAGGATCGAACCGCCCGAGCCGAACAGCCCGAGCGAGAACCCGATCAGCAGGGCGCCGAGCACGGCGTAGACCATCGCATCAGCCCCCGGCCTGCGTCGTGAACGCCAAAGCCATCACCGGCGCGCGATCAAGCGGCGCACGACGCCCCGCTCTTTGAGTCCGAGCCGCAGCCCGTCTTGTTCCAGGGCATCTTCGCCAGCAGCATGGCCATGCCGCACCACCCGCTGACGCCTGCGAACATCAGCCCCGCGCCGACGAAGCCGGACAGGATCAGGAACCACTGGCTGGCAAACGCGCCGAGCAGGACGCCGATCAGAACGAGAAACCCCGCGGTGATCTGCACCTGGCGCATCACGCCGATCCGAGGCGCACGTGCCGAGCGCTCGACGGGCCGCCCCGAGGCCTTCCACGCCTCGATTCCCCCGGCAAGGTGCGACGCGCTCACGCCGGACTCGGCGAGCTTGGCCATCGCCTTGCCCGAACGGTTGCCGCTGCGGCAGTGCAGCAGGATCTCCCGGCCCTCGGCGGTCTTTTCGACCTCCGCGGCGTCCAGCTTGGAGAGGGGGTGCAGCGCGGCGCCCTCGATCTTCTCCTC
>SLFH01000072.1 GCA_007124345.1 Phycisphaerales bacterium
CCGGACTGGCCAGGTGAGAACGGGTCCCCGGTCCCTGACGATTCTCGAAGTTGCGATTGGTGCTGGTCACCACGCGCTCTCCGAGACCAAAACTCTCACCCCCGGCGAAAAAGCACATCGAACAGCCCGACTCGCGCCATTCGAACCCGGCCCGGGTAAAGATTCGATCCAGACCTTCGGCTTCCGCGGCCGCCTTGACCCGGCTCGAACCGGGAACGCAGATGGCACGCACGCCGTCGGCGACTTGTCGGCCCTCGAGGACGCGGGCGGCTGCACGAAGGTCACTGAGCCGACTGTTGGTACAGGAGCCGATGAAGGCACCGTCAATGGGCAGGCCCAGCAACGGATGTGACGGTTTGAGATCCATGTACTCCAATGCCTGTTCCATGGCGCGTCGACGATTGCTGTCGGGCTCGTCGGCCGGTTCGGGTACCGAGTCGTCAATGGCCATTCCGTGCTGTGGGCTGGTGCCCCAGGTGATGCGCGGACTGATCTGGTCGGCGAGGACAGAAATTTCCCGGTCGAACGCGGCATCGTCATCGCTGGCCAGCGTGCGCCAATGATTCAGTGCGGCATTCCATTGCGCACCGGACGGCGAAAAAGGACGGCCGGCGAGGTATTCGAACGTGCGTTCGTCGGGTGCAATCACGCCACTGAAGGCACCGAACTCCACGGCCATGTTGCACAAAGTCAGGCGTGCCTCGATGTCGAGCTCGCGCACGGCCTGGCCGGCGAACTCGACCACGTAACCGACACCACCGGATGCTGAATAACGATCGATCAGCGCCAGGATCATGTCCTTGGCCGTCACTCCCGGCGGCAGACTGTTTTCGAATGTTACCCGCATCTGGCGCGGGCGCCTGACCACCAGCGTTCCGGTGGCCAGCGCATGCTCGGCCTCGCTCGAGCCAATACCCCAGCCCAATGCGCCGAGGCCGCCGACCGTGCCGGTATGACTGTCGGGACAGACCAGCGTCATGCCGGGCTGGGCAATGCCCTGCTCGGGCGAAACCACATGGACGATGCCCTGATCCGGATCACCGATATCGAACAGGCGCAGACCGGCCTTGCGGGCTGATTCCCGCGTACTGGTAATGAACTCGTGGCCACCGGGCATGGTGGTCTGATCACCGCGTCCGGGGAAGGTGTCGACAATATGGTCCATGGTGCAGAACACGTTTTCTGGAATTCGCACCTTCCGATTCGCCGATTCCAGGCTTTTCAGGGCGATGCTGCCGGTGCGTTCATGCAGAAAAATCCGATCGATGAACAGCAACTCGGCCTCGCTATCGAGTCTGGTGACGGTATGCAGATCGAGGATTTTCTCCACGAGCGTGCGCGATGGCGTTTGCTGACTCATTCAGGTGACTTCCAACAACTCTATTTGTCCGGACATTTTATCGCTTTAGTCTAGTGGCAGCCAGCGATCTTTTGCAATTCCCCGCTGACGATCGGATTGATAGCGAAGCTAAGTTTGGCTTGCTCACTTGTGCCGCGTTATATTAGAGGGCTTGTCCTTCTACTGTGGCCGATTCATGAAGTCGATTTCCGTTCGCGGTGCGCGAACCCATAACCTGGCCAATATCGATCTCGATCTTCCCCGCGACCGCTTGATCGTTTTTACCGGCCTGTCTGGCTCCGGCAAGTCGTCGCTGGCCTTCGACACCATCTATGCCGAAGGACAACGTCGCTACGTCGAATCGCTGTCGTCGTATGCCCGGCAGTTCCTGTCGATGATGCAGAAGCCCGATGTCGACAGCATCGACGGGCTGTCGCCAGCCATCTCCATCGAGCAGAAAGCGGCCAGCCACAATCCGCGCTCGACTGTGGGCACGGTGACCGAGATTCATGATTACCTGCGCCTGATGTATGCCCGGGTCGGTACGCCGCGGTGTCCGGAGCATGACGAGGTGCTCGACGCCCAGACCGTCTCTCAGATGGTCGATACGGTGCTCAACCTCCCGGAAGGCACCAAACTGATTCTGCTGGCACCGGTGGTGCGTGGTCGCAAGGGTGAACATGTGCAGGTGCTTCAGGAACTGCGCGCCCAGGGATTCGTGCGCGCCCGCGTCAATGGCCGTGTGATCGACCTGGATGAAGAACTGCCCCAGCTGGAATTGCGCAAAAAGCACGACATCGAGGCCGTGGTCGACCGTTTCCGTGTTCGCGATGACCTTGCCCAACGCCTGGCCGAGAGTTTTGAGACGGCCCTGGCCCTGGCCGACGGGCTGGCGGTCGTCGCACCGATGGAAGAAGACAGCGACATTGCCGAAATGCTGTTTTCTGCCCGGTTTGCATGCCCGCTTTGCGACTACAGCCTGCCGGAACTCGAACCGCGCATGTTCTCCTTCAACAACCCCAACGGTGCCTGCGAGGCATGTGACGGTCTGGGGGTGAAGCAGTACTTCGACCCGGAACGGGTGGTCGCCAACCAGGAACTGTCGCTGGCCGGCGGCGCGATTCGCGGCTGGGACCGGCGCAATGCCTACTATTTCCAGCTCATCCAGTCCCTGTCCAGGCATTACAGCTTCGATATCGAGACCCCCTTCGGCGAACTGCCCGAGAAACTGCGGGACGTCATCCTGCACGGCAGCGGTGACGAGAAAATCGCGTTCCGCTACCTTTCCGAACGCGGATCGCAGACGCGCAAACACCCGTTCGTCGGCATCATCCCCAATCTCGAGAAGCGCTATCGGGAGACCGAGTCGCGCATTGTCCGCGAGGAACTGTCACGTTACATATCCACCCGCTCTTGCCCGGAGTGCCACGGACAGCGACTGGGCCGTGCCGCACGGCACGTTTTCATTGCGAACCATTCATTGCCGGATATTTCCAGCTGGTCGGTCGAACGTTGCCTGGAATTCTTCGAACAGGTCGAACTGGAGGGCTGGCGCGGTGAAATCGCCGGCCGTATTCTCAAGGAAGTTCGCGAGCGGCTGCAATTCCTGGTCAATGTCGGCCTGGACTACCTCACCCTGGACCGACAGGCCGACACACTCTCGGGCGGCGAGGCCCAGCGCATCCGATTGGCAAGCCAGATCGGAGCTGGGCTGGTCGGCGTCATGTACGTGCTCGACGAGCCATCCATCGGCCTGCACCAACGCGACAACGCCCGCCTGCTCGAAACACTGACCAGACTGCGCGACCTCGGCAACACGGTGATCATCGTCGAGCATGACGAAGATGCCATTCGTTCTGCCGACCACGTGGTCGACATCGGGCCTGGCCCGGGGGTGCATGGCGGAAAAATCGTCTACAACGGCACGCCGAGGGGCCTGATTGACTGTACCGACTCCATGACCGGCGACTACCTGTCAGGCAGGCGCGAGATCGCAATCCCGGAAAAGCGCCACAAGCCCGACAGTCAGAAACTGTTCAGGCTGGAGGGGGCCACCGGTAACAACCTGAAGTCGGTGGATCTGGAACTGCCAGCCGGCCTTTTCGTTTGCGTCACCGGTGTATCGGGTTCAGGCAAGTCAACGCTGATCAACGACACTCTTTACAAACTGCTGGCACGCGAGCTCAACAAGGCATCCGAAACTCCGTCGCCACATACCGGGATATCCGGCCTGGAGTTGTTTGACAAGGTCGTCGACATCGATCAGAGTCCGATCGGACGCACGCCGCGTTCCAACCCGGCCACCTATACGGGCCTGTTCACTCCCATCCGCGAGCTGTTTGCAGGCACTCAGGAAGCGCGGGCACGCGGCTACAAGCCGGGCCGATTCTCGTTCAATGTCAAGGGTGGGCGCTGTGAGGCCTGTCAGGGCGACGGCATGATCCGTGTCGAGATGCACTTCCTCCCCGACATCTTCGTACCCTGCGATGTCTGTCTGGGCAAGCGCTATAACCGCGAGACGCTCACGGTTACCTACAAGGGCA
>SLFH01000233.1 GCA_007124345.1 Phycisphaerales bacterium
CCGTAAGCCCCGAAGGGGCGCCGGGCTGTAGCCATGGGTGGAGCGAAGGCCGAAGGCGGAGCCGAACCCGTGGAAAGCGATCGGAAAGGACGCCCGCCCTGAAGGGGCGGAGGACCTTGCTGGGGACATTTCGGTTCGGCAGATGGACACTCCGCGTCATCCTTCGCCCCTTCAGGGCGAGTTCTGCTTTGGTCCTTACCACGGGTTGCGCCGACCTCGACGCTGCGCGTCGCGGCCGTCTCCACCCGTGGCTACAACCCGCTGCCCCTTCGGGGCAGTTGTAGCAGGTGAAGTCTTCCGCCTCATCGGGGCAGATCCCGTTCTTCACGGAATCGCCCGTTCCATCCTGCTGAGTCATCATCGCGCCTCCTGCCAGGTGACCGAGTCTACCCGGGTCGCGTATCCTCGATGCGTGATCGACACCCATTGCCACCTGACCTTCGAGGATCTGCGCACAGACATAGGCGGTCTGCTCGACGAGGCCGCCGGGCGGGGGGTGACCGGGGCGATCACGATCTCCACGACCACCCGCGACTGCCTCGACGCCCTGGCGATCGCCAAAGCCCACGACCGCGTCTGGTGCTCCGCCGGCGTCCACCCCCTCTACGCCGACAAGGGGCCCCACGAGTGGGCCAACCTCCGGCGCGTCGCCGAACACCCCGAATGCGTCGCCTGGGGTGAGCTCGGGCTCGACAACCACTACGACCGCCCGCCCCGCGACCTGCAACGCCGGGTTCTGGAGGAACAGCTCGGGCATCTGCAACGATGGCGGGGCGAGGGCATTGACCTGCCCATCGTGCTGCACTGCCGCGAGGCGTTCGACGACCTGATCCCGGTCCTCAAGTCGACGGGGTTTTCGGGCGACCGGTTCGTCTTCCACTGCTTCACGGGCGGCCCCGAAGAGGTCCGCAAGTGCCTGGACTTCGGTGCGATGATCTCGTTCACCGGTGTCGTGACCTACCCCAGAGCGCCGGAGGTGCGCGAGGCGGCGAAGCTCGTCCCGGACGATCGGATCATGGTGGAGACGGATGCGCCGTTTCTGTCTCCGGTTCCGAATAGAGGCAAGCGGCCTTGCCGCATCGCGTGGGTGCGCGATACGGCGGAGAAGCTGGCGGAGGTGCGGAGGGAGGCGTTCGACTCGTTCCATGAGCGCCTGAACGAGAACACCGAGCGGTTTTTCGGGATTGCGTGAAGCAGGTCGCCGCTGACGAACTCGTGCCACCGACCTCCGCAGGAGGTCGGTGCCGTTGGATCTGAATCGCGGATTGGGAACTATGGGGGGAGCACCGACCTCGCCGAGCCGAGGTCGGCGGCACCCAAGACCTTTCAAGGCATCCATGACAGGAAACACTGACGGACAAGCCGCCAGAGCCACAGATCTCTTGCGCTTTCTTCACGCGATGGAGCGGCCGCCGTCGAGCTTGATGATCTGCCCGGTGATGTAGGTCGCCTCAGTCGCCAGCCATCCCACCGTCTTCGCGGCGTCCTCCGGCGTCCCCGCCCGGCCCAAGGGCACACGACGCAGATACGCCTCCTGCGCCTCAGCGTCCGCCTCGTACCCATCCTCCGGCCACTGCACCACCCCAGGCGCCACACCCACAACCCGCACCCGCGGCGACAGATCCCGTGCCAGCGACCGCACCATCTCCGACAGCGCCGCCTTCGACATCGAATACGCCGAAAAATCCTTGCGAGGCCGCCCCAACGCGTGGATGTCGCTCATCGCCACGACGCACCCGCCCCCGGGCAGTGTGCCCCCTGACAGCACCGGCGCAAGCCCGGCCGTGAGCAGCAGGGGGGCGATCGCGTTGACACGGTGCAACAGCTCAGCCCGCTCGGCGTCGAGTTCGTCTAGCGCCGTTGGAAAGTACAGCGACGCGTTGTGCACCAGCACATCCAGCCCGGCGCCGGAAGCCGCGTACCCCTGAGCGAACGCCAGCACGGCTTTGAGGTCGCCGAGATCCAGCCGGTGGAGCTCGACCGTAGCCGGCGCAAACGACTCTGCAACGAACGCCGCCAACGACTCCGCCTCGCCCTCGCTGCTCCGGTAGGTCACCACAAGATCGAACCCGCGCGACGCGAACTCGATCGCGATCGCCCTCCCGATGCGTTTCGCCCCGCCCGTCACCATCGCGACGGGACGTCGTGCGTGCTCATTCGATGATGCCCGTTCGCTCATCGCGCCCCGCCCCGGTCGTCATCTTCATCCCCGTCTTCGTCGTCCTCCTCGTCGGGGACCACGGCCCGCCGCCCCGCCTCGGCCCAGGCGTCGACGCTTTCGGTCGGAACCCGCTTCTGTCCGGCCTTGGACTTCCGAGTGCGCCGTCGCCGCAGCACGAAGACGAGCGCCACGCAGGTCACCAGCACAATCCCGATGACCGCAAAGAGCAGGAGCAGCATCACCAACCGCCGCACAGCCTGCGTCTGCGACGGATCGGACTGCAGGATGTACAGCAGTTCGAGCACGACCGAGTATACGGGACGATCGCCCGCCCACCCCATCACTACTCGATCGATTCGGTCGCCCGCTCCGCATCGAGCAGCGATCGGCCGGGGCGCTCCGTCGGGTCGCCTGTAAGGAAGACGCCGTCGGCCGTGCGCACGACGCCGATCCCGCGCGGGCCGAGCTCCCTCGCCAGATCGTCGTCCCCGATGATCCGCGTCAGCACCGGCTCACGACCCGCGATCTTCACCCGCCCGATCACCGACGGGTCGGACCGGACGACGAAAATCCTCGACCTCCGACCATCCCCTTCGCCCGCAGTCTCACGGGCCCCCTCGGCGCCCCCCTCGCCCCCGTCAGCCAGCGTTGCCGAGGGCGCCTCGCCCACAGTTTCTTGCGGCCCCGCCTCAGACTCCCCCCGCCCGGTGTCGGCGACCTGCGTCGGCCCACGATCGGCGCCGTCGCCCGGCCCGCCCCCCCGCGGCAATGAAAACTGCCAGAACACGCCCAGCACCACCGCCCCAAGCACACCCGCGGCCATCCCCGCCCGAGCACGGGCGACACGCGGGCGGCGCCGGACGATCGGCCGCAGCTCGTCGAGCATCTGTTCGCGTCGGCGGACGCCTTCTTCAGAGAGCGGCTGGCGGATGGACATGGGACACTTCCTTCGGTCGGTCTAGCTGTCGCGGACTTGGTCTCGGTCGGGAGGTGGTTTTGCGTCGGACGGTTCGAGGTCTTCGCGGAGGCGTTTGAGGAGTCGCCGGATCCTGCCGTGGGCCGCGTCGCCGGTCATCCCGTTCGACCTGCCGGCCTGGTCGAGCGTGCAGCCCCGGACGAAGCGGAGGAGGAGGAGCGATCGGTCGTCGGGCGCGAGGCGGTCGAGGGCGGCTTTGAGTGCCGCGATGCGTTCGTCGAGCTCGATGGCGCGTTCAACGCTCGGGTCAATGTCTTTTGGCGGGCGTCCGGACTTCTCTCGCTTGAGCCTCCGGCGTTCCGCTCGCAGGCGGTCCAGGGCGCAGGTGTGCACGACGCGGGTGAGCCAGCGCCGGAAGGCGTCCTCGTCGACGCCGGGCGGCACGGCGCGGGCCGCCTTGAGCATCGCGTCCTGCACCACATCGAGGCAGAACGACTCGTCGCGCCCCGTGAGGCGGAAGGCCATGGCGAGGGCGTGGTCGAACCACGCGCGGTAGAGAGCCGCGAACGCCCCGTCGTCGCCGGACGCCGCGGCTGTGGTGAGGATGGCCGTCTCGTCCGGCATGGGGCGGGTGATGGCGAGGGCGCGGGGCACACGAGCAGTAGAACCGGAGCGGGGTGGCGGGTCAATCGCGGCGGGGGCGGCGGGTGAGTTCATCGAGACGACCTTCCATCTCACGCAACTCAAGTTGGAGCAAGCGCCTCTGGCGCATCAACTCGCCGTACTCGTCGGCGGTCCCCCC
>SLFH01000368.1 GCA_007124345.1 Phycisphaerales bacterium
CCTCCGGCGCGATCCGCTTCGCCGAACTGATCTACACCGAGATGGCGGGCTCGCCAGAAGCGATGGCCGTCGAGGGCGTGTTTTTCAGGGCGCTCGCCTCGGCCGACGGGGCGTCGCGTCGCGACGGGCGGCTGGAGTTGACCTCGGGCGGCGAGGTGGTCGCGGTGTTCGAATCGACCTCGGGCGACTGAAACAAACGGTCATGCTCAGGCGTCTGCATCGCGTTTGTGGGCGCGCAGCTCCGGCGGCTCGGCGGTGAGCTGTCCGCCGCGCACCGTCGCGCCGATGACGATCCCCGCGGCGATCACGACCGCGTTCTTGGCGATGTACTGCCCCTCCATGGTCAGCGCGACCGGAAAGACCCGCCAGACCTCGCCGGGAAACAGCACCACAGGCATCAACGTCCCGAGCATCTGGAAGGCCAGGAGCAGCAGGACCGCTCTGAGCCAGACGCCCGCCAGCAGCCCCAGCCCGATCAGGGTTTCCAGGAGCGCGACGCCGGGGCGAGAGAGCCCGGGCCCGACGACATCGAAGGTCATCGCGGCGACCGTGCGCGTCGCCAGCTCGTCGGCGGGGCTGAGCCCGGGCACAAACTTGATCGCCCCGAACCAGAGGAAGACGACGCCGACACTGATCCGGAGGATCGTGAGCCCGTGGCGCGCCATCCACGAGGTGATGCTCCGGTCGACGCGGTCGAACCGGTCGCGGAGATCGGAATTTTGGGAGGGGCTGGGCATTGCGGTGTTACAGTAAAAATTACTGCAGCACAGTACGGCGGCGTTGGCCCACTGTCAACCCACGGCAGATCGGTGGGCTTCACCGGCGGAGCACAACCTGGCCTCGTCTGCCGTCGCGGATGAGGTGCAGAAGCACGCCCTCGGCGGGGTCGGCGCGGTTGGCGCGTTCGACGAAGTCGGCCTCGTCGGCGATGATCTCGCGGTCGATGGCGTAGATGATGTCGCCGCGGCGGAGGCCGGCGCTGGAGGCGGGGCTGTTGCGCAGGACCTCGCGGACGACGACGCCCTCGACGCCGAGATCTGGGTCGTAGCCCAGCGTGGCGAGGATCTCTCGGGAGAGTGTTTCGACGACGAGCCCGAGTTCCTGCGAGGCGGTGACCCCGAAGCGTTCGGCGAGCCAGCGGTCGGCGTCGGCGACTTCGGCGATGAGGGTGAGGTGTTCGTTGTCGCGGTAGAGCTCGATCTCGGCCTCGGCGCCCGGCCCGGCCATGCGGATGAGGCCGAGCAAGCCGCGCGCGTTGCGGACGGGGCGTCCGTCGAAACGGATCACGATGTCGCCGGCCTGGAGGCCGGCTTCGTCGGCGGGCGAGCCCTCGCGGACGGCGCGGAGCAGGGCGCCGCCGGTTTCTCGCAGGCGCAGGCGTTGGACCAGTTGGTCGGGGACATTGTCGGTCTCGACGCCGAGCCAGCCGCGCCTGATGCGCCCGTGGTCGATGAGCGTGCGCATGACGCTGCGGGAAAGGTCTGCGGGGATGGCGAAGCCGAGGCCGGCGGAGTCGCCCGTGCGGGTGAAGATGGCGGTGTTGATGCCGACGACCTCGCCGTCGAGGTTGACGAGGGGGCCGCCGGAGTTTCCGGGGTTGATCGCCGCGTCGGTCTGGATGAAATCCTCGTAGCTGTCGTCGCTGACGCCGACGATGCCGGTGCGCTCGACGGCCGAGACGATGCCGGCGGTGACGGTCTGGGCGAGGCCGAAGGGGGATCCGACAGCGAGTACCCACTCGCCGACCTCGGGCCTGCCCGACGAGGCGAAGCGTGCGGGGATGAGATCGCCTTCGAGGCGTTCGGGGTCGATGGTGAGGACGGCGATGTCGGTGCCGCGGTCGTGGCCGATGACTTCGGCGGGGATCTCCTGACCGTCTTTGAAGCGGACGAGCAGGCGGTCGGCGTCGGCGATGACATGGGCGTTGGTGAGGATGTGGCCCTCGGCGGAGACGACGACGCCCGAGCCGAGGTTGCGGTGGGTGCGCCGGAAGGCGCGGCCGAAGATGTCGCGCACGACGCGGTCCTGCTCGGTGGTGATGTGGACGACCGAGGGACTGATGCGTTCGGCGGCGTTCCTGAAGGCGGCCGAGAGGGAGCGGGCGAAGGCCCGGGATTCATCGGCGGCGGTCTGTTGCGTTGGTTGGGCTTCTGCACCCGGCTCGGCGAGCCGGGCTGCCCGATCCGCACCCGGCTCGGCCGCGGTCGCGGGGGGGGCGAGGAGCAGGCTGCCCAGGACGAGGCTCGTCAGGGTTCGGTGCATGGGTCGGCTCCGGAGGGGTAGCGGGTTCAGTCGATGCCGTACTCGGCCCAGCTCGACGAGGTCTCGCCGACGCGGACGCGTTCGACGACGACATGCGTCGGGAGCGAGTACCGGTTCCCGTCATCGGCGAGGTAGGAGGCGCCCGAGGCGATCTGCTCGCGGAGGAACTCGAAGATCCTGCGGGCCATGGCCTCGGTGGTGGGGTCCTCGTTCTCGAAGGCGATCACGCGGTCGCCCTGCTCCATGAGGCTGGGCAGGAAGGGGTCGTTGCTGTTGACGACCATGGCGTGGTCGAAGCGGTCGAGGAAGGGGGCGAGGGCGAGTTTGAGGGCCTTGAAGTCGCAGACCATGTCGCGCTCGTCGAGGCGGTCGGCCGAGAGCACGACCTCGATCCGGCGGCTGTGCCCGTGGGGGAAACGACACCGCCCGGGGTGCTTGGAGAGCATGTGCCCGGACTCGACCTCGAAGACTTTGCAGACCCTGTATCGCACGCGGGGATGGTAGGTGGGGGGGCGGCGAGATTGAAACGCCCGAGAACCGCAGTGTTCTCCGGACTCGTTGCGCGGCGGTGTGCCAAACTCGCGGGGGAACTCGTGGGGGGTCAGGTGCCGCGGGTGTCGCCGAAGAGCTGGGCGTGCAGGCGGTGACAGAACCGCCATCCCCGGGCGAGGCAGAGGTCGACCACCCAGCGGACGGAGTCGGGGTCGGGCGTGGTCGCCCCCTCGGGCATGAGCATGATGTCTGCGGGGTCGAGGCGGACGGTCTTTTCGATCGCAGCGAGGAGCTCGTCGATCTCGGCGAGGTCGGCCTCGGAGGTGACGACGAACTTGAGCGGACGGTCGGGCGAGGCGTCGATGAGCTGTAGGAGGGCTTCGGGGTTGAGGCGTCGGGCCTCGTGGCGCTTCGCCCAGGCGCCGGTGGGGTCGCGGGGGTCGTTTCGGGGGGTCGAGTTGCTGAGCTTGGGGCTGATCGACATGAGGTCGCACGGCGCCGGCATGAAGACAGTCCCCGCGGTCTCGATGGTGATGTGCATGCCGGCGCTCTGGAGTTGTGCGCACAACTCCGGCAGCTTGGCGAAGATCATCGGCTCGCCCCCGGTGACGACGGCGCAGCGTGCGCCGGAGTTGACGGCGGCGCGGACGATGTCGCCGATGGCGTGCTTGTCGCCCTCGGGGTTCCAGCTCGCATACGGGGTGTCGCACCAGGAGCAGCGGAGGTTGCAGCCGCTGAGGCGGATGAACCAGCTCGGCACGCCGGTGAGCTTGCCCTCGCCCTGGAGAGAGAGGAAGGCTTCGGAGATGGGGAGGGTGTCGGTCATTGCGTTCAAGTGGTGGGGGTGTAGGGCGTGGGGTCGGGGAGGCCTGCTTCGGCGAAGCCGCGGCGGCGGAGGATGCACGAGTCGCAGTGCCCGCAGGCTCGTCCGTCTGCATCCGGGTCGTAGCAGGAACGGGTGAGGGCGTAGTCGACGCCGAGGCGGACGCCCTCGCGGATGATCTCGGCCTTGGTCATTTCGATGATCGGTGTGCGCACACGGACGGGCGATCCTTCGACGCCGGCGCGGGTCGCGAGGTTGGCGGCTTTGGTGAACGCCTCGATGAAC
>SLFH01000111.1 GCA_007124345.1 Phycisphaerales bacterium
GCCAGCAGTGGCGCGAAATCGAGCACCATGAAGTTGTGCAGGGCCTCGGGCATCACCTGCCTCCCTCGGCCGGTGTGGGCGGGGCGACGCCGCGAGAGGCGAGCGCCCGTTCGAGCTGGTCGACCAGGTCTTCAGAGAGCACATGCTCGACCTGGTCGACCGACCAGTCGACATGGGAAGGGGCGACATCGGCGTGGGAGATCAGGTACTGCTCCCAGAGCAGGTGGTTTCGGCGAAGGCGGGCGCCGCGTTCGCGCCCCTTGTCTGTCAGGGCGGGCCCCGACGGGCCAAGGCGGACCAAGCCCCGCGTGGCCATCAGCCGCTCCAGCAGCACGCCACGCTTGGGCGGGGAGGCTTCGACGCCGATCTCCTGTTCATACAGAGATTCGAGCGCATGGTCGGTCGCCATGCGCACGCGCCCGGCGATCCTTCGGAGCAGTTCGCCCAGAACGCCCCGGCGCGGCGCCAGCAGCAGGCTCAGCAGGAACAACGCCCCGGCGCACAGCACGATCACCGATCCCGCCGGCTTGCGCGGAAAGAGGGCAGAGACGCACGCGCCGGTGTACCCGCTCATGCCCCCGATCAGGGCGCTGATCCAGAGCATCGCGCCCACGCGGTCGGTCCAGAGCCTCGCCGCGGCCGGCGGGATGATCAGCAACGCCACGATCAAAATCACGCCCACCGACTGCAGCCCGACCACCGTGACGACGACCACCAGCGCCATCATCGCCAGGTCCAGCACGCCCACCGGCCAGCCCAGCGAACGCGCGTGCTCGTCCTGGAAGCAGACCGCGACGAACTCCTTGCGGAGCAGCAGCGTCGCGATCAGGCAGAACGCCGCGACCGCGCCGATCGACACAGCGTCCGACGGGCTCATCGCGGCGGTCTGCCCGTAGATGAACGACTTCAGCCCGGCCTGCCCCGCCCCGGGCCGGTTCTGGATCACGCTGAGCATCACGATGCCGATCCCGAAAAAGACGCTCAGCACGATGCCCATCGCCGCGTCTTCGCGCAGGCGGGTGTAGCGAGTCAGCCCCTGCACCGCCAGGACGCCCAGCACGCCCGCGGCCGTCGCCCCCAGCAGCAGCACACCGAGCGAGCGCGGCATCCCGAAGGCCGAGATCACCAGGAACGCCCCGGCGATCCCCGGCAACGCCGCGTGGCTCAGCGTGTCGGCCATCAGCGAACGCCGGCGCAAAAGCGCAAAGACGCCCACCAGCCCCGCCGCGACGCCCAAGAGCGTCGTGCCGGTCACGACGAGCGTCGTGTTCCGCCCGCCTTGGAGCAGCAGCACCTCGACGAGCGCTTCGAGATTCATCCGCGTCCCCGCGAGGCGCGGGCGACCGCCTCGCTCGCCTGGTCGAGCAGCGTGAGTCGCCCGCCGTAGGTCCGGTGCAGGTTGTCGGGCGTGAAGACCTCCGAGACGGGCCCGGACGCGACGATCCGCATGTTGATCAGCACGGCGTTATCGAAGTACGCCTCGACGGTCTGCAGGTCGTGGTGGACGCAGATCACCGTCGAGCCCCGCTCTCTGAGCTCGCGGAGCACCCTGACGATCGCGCGCTCGGTCGAGGCGTCGACGCCCGCGAACGGCTCGTCCATGAAGTAGAGCTCCGCCTCCTGCGAAAGAGCGCGGGCCAGGAAGACCCGCTGCTGCTGCCCCCCCGAGAGCTGGCTGATCTGGCGGTCGGCGTAGTCGGCCATGCCGACACGGTCGAGGCAGGCTCTGGCCGCCTCGCGGTGCGAACGCGAGACCGGGCGGCACCACCCGATCTTGCGGTACCGCCCCATGCACGCGACATCGAGCGCCGTCACGGGGAAGTCCCAGTCGACCGTCTCCCGCTGGGGCATGTAGCCGACACGCGAGCGGGCCTTTCTGAAGGGCATGCCCCAGAACTCCACATCGCCCGTAGCACGCGGCACCAGCCCGAGACACGCTTTGATGAAGGTGCTCTTGCCGGCCCCGTTGGGGCCGATGATCGCAGTGAGCGTCCGCGGCTCGACATCCAGATCCACATCCCAGAGGACCGGTTTACGCCGGTACGCCACGGTCATCGCGTGGACCGACAGCGGGCTCTGGGCCGAGTGCTCGGGGCGGGCGTCCAGCACGCTCTGCGGCGGGCGCAGTCGCGTCTGTGGTGTCGGGGCGGCGTATTGGCGATCCTTGTCAGTCATCCAGTCTCCCGGCCATGCCCGAGGCGGGGATGTCGGCGCCGAGCGCCCGGGCGATGGTGGTGACATTGTGGTCGATCATCCCGATGTAGGTGCCGCGGTATGTGCCCCGCTCGCCCATCGCGTCGCTGAAGAGCTCGCCGCCGAGCGCGACGGCGTGCCCCCGGGCCCGCGCCCCCTCGATAATCGCCCGGATGTTGCGGTCTGGAACGGAGGTCTCGGCGAAGACGGCCGGGACCCCGCGATCGACGACCTCCGCGACCAGGCGCTCGACATCGCGGACGCCCGCCTCCGAGGCGGTCGAGATGCCCTGTACGCCCATCACGCGGTAGCCGTAACGCTCGCCGAAGTAGCCGAAGGCGTCGTGGGCGGTGACAAGGACCCGCTTCTCCTCCGGGACCAGGGCGAGCACGCGCGAGGCGTACTCGTGCAGGGCGTCGATCTCGGCGAGGTAGGCCGAGGCGTTGGCGAGGTAGAGGTCGGCGCCGTCGGGGTCGGCCTCGATGAGCACATCGCGGACCGCTTCGACGACCAGGCGCCAGACGACGGGGTCCATCCAGAGGTGCGGGTCGGGCTCGCCTTCGAGTTCCTCGGGGTGGAGGTGGTGCTCGGGGTCGATCTTCTCTGCGACGGCGACGACGCGCCTCTCGGCGGTTCTGGCGCGATCGAGGGCGTCGCCCATCTTGCCCTCCAGGAGCAGGCCGTTGTAGAGCACGATGTCGGCATTGAGCACGCGCTGCATGTCGGTCCGGGTGGGGGTGTAGAGGTGGGGGTCGGTGCCCGGGCCCATCAGCGCCCGGACCTCGGCACGGTCTCCGGCGATCGCCCGGGCGGCGTCGGCGATCATCCCGGTGGTGGCGACGACGCGGATCGACGCGTCCGGCGAGCTTTCGGGGTCGGCACGCTCGGCGCAGGCGGGCAGCAGGGCCAACGCGAGCGCCGCGATCGCGGCGACGGCTGTCATAAGCGGGGCCCTCTTGGTGGGACGGCTGGCGGGGGCGTTGTTTAGCATGAGCTACTGTAGCCTTGGGTACAATTCCCGTCGAGCGGACCATATCCCGCGATCGCGCGGGCCGGGTCTATCCGTCTTGCTTTCCCAAAAATGTCTCGAACGCCCGGAGCGTCTTCGGGCTGACATGGTGCTCGATGCCCTCGGCGTCGATCTCGGCCGTTTTGGCGTCCAGCCCGAGGGCGAGCAGGAAGCGGACCACGACATCGTGGCGCTTGCGCGAGGCCCGGGCCAGCTTCCGGCCCGACGCGGTCAGTTCGATCGGGCGGTAGGGCTCGGTCGTCGCCAGCCCGTCACGCACCAGCCGGCCCACCGCCCGGCTCACCGTCACATGGCTCACCCCGAACCTCTTGGTCAGGTCGACCACGCGGCACTCGCCCCGCTCGGCGATCACCTCGTCGATCGCCTCGACATAGTCCTCGGCGAGTTCCGCGGAGTGGTCCGCCCGAACGCGGGCGTGGCGCTTGGCGGGGTCGGGAGGTCGCTGCTTGGGCTCGGGCATCGGAGCCATGGTACGGGGCGAGGACGCCCGTGCCGACCTCGTCAGCCGACGCCGGCCTCGACGGCCATCGCCGCCGGGGTCGCCTCGTGCTCGGTGGGCATCGGCAGCCTCAGGAACCGGGCCATGTGGTACGAGCCGAGATAGAAGGGGATGGTGTCGACGAGGGCCGCGAGCA
>SLFH01000137.1 GCA_007124345.1 Phycisphaerales bacterium
ACGGCCCGGCCTCAACGCCGGGCCGTTTCTCTTGCCCCGCTCCTTTTCTCGCCTCGCCCCGCACATCGCCCGATGTTGCGGGTGGACGGGGACGCTTTGCGACGCGATCCGGGGCCCGCGGCTCCGAGAGCCCCGCCATCGCCGGAATAGGATCCCCCGATGATCGACGCCTTCCGCACCGGCCTGGACCTGCTGATCGTGATCTTCGGGTTCGGGCTGATTATTTTCGTTCATGAGCTCGGCCACTTCCTCGCCGCCCGCTGGGCGGGGATCCGGGTGATGGCCTTCGCGATCGGCTTCGGCCCGGCGATCCTCTCGTACCGCAAGGGCGTCGGCCTGCGTCGGGGCTCTGGCGAGAACGAGTATTTCGCCGACCTGAGGCGAGCGGGCGAGGACGGGCTGCCGGGCGTCAGCCCCACCGAGTACCGCCTCAACGCGCTCCCGCTGGGCGGGTATGTCAAAATGCTCGGCCAGGAAGACCTCGACCCCCAGGCGACCAGTACCGCGAAGGACAGCTATCAGAACTGCCCGCCATGGAAGCGGATGATCGTCATCTCGGCGGGGGTGGTGATGAACCTGATCTCCGCCGCGGCGCTGTTCATCTTCGTCTTCATGGTCGGGCTCGCGTCCGAGCCCGCGATGGTCGGCGGGGTTGATCCCGCCGGTCCGGCCGCGACCGCCGTCGCGAGCAACGCCGACGAGCGCGAGATCAGCCAGCCGGGGCTGAAGACCGGCGACCGCGTGGTGCGCATCGACGGCAAGTCGCCCCGGACCTTCAACGACCTGATCCTCGCTGTGGTCATGGCGCCGCGCGGCGAGACGCTCCGCCTCGGGATCGAGCGCCCCGGCGTCGATGGCGTCATCGAGTTCGAGATCGAGCCTGAGATCGAGTCGACAACCAACCTGCAGCAGATCGGTGTCTCGCCGATCCGCTCGGCGACGCTGATGAACCCCCGATCAGACTCGGGGCGCAGGGCCATGGCCCAACTGCTCAACCAGATCGGCCTCGAAGGCGTCGAGCCGGGCATGACGCTCATCGGCGCAGAGCCGGGCGGGGAGATCGACACCATCCACGACCTCGTGGCCCTCATCCGAGATGGCGACGGCTCACCAGTCACGCTCCGCTTCGCCAGAGATCCGGCCTCGCCGACGCCCGACGCGAGCGCCACCATCACGCCGCGCCCCGCGTTCGACAGCGCGTTCGCCGAACTCCGCGGCGGCACACTGGTCGGTGTCCGCCACCTCCTCGGCCTGACACCCGTGCTCCGCATCGACGCCGGCAGCGAGCCGGGCGACCGCACGGGACTGCAGGGCGGCGACATCTTCGCACGCCTCGGCGCCGTCGAGTTTCCCAATGTCGCCTCGGGCATCGGCGAGATCCGCGCCCACTCGGGCGGCCCGATCGAGGCGGTGGTGCTGCGCAACAGCGAACGCCTTGAGCTGAGCCCGCGTGTCAGCCGCGCCGGACAGATCGGCTTCGGCGCCGACGACACGGCCGAGACCGACACGCTCCTCTCGATCCCGCCAACGCCTGGCGCTCTGCGCGAGAACGGGGCCGACAGCCTCCGCCACGGCGCCGATCTGCCAATCCTCCCCGGCTCGCGCCTCACGAGCGTCGCGGGCCGCTCCGTCTCGAACTTCGCGGAGATCCGCGATGCGCTGCTCGACGCGACGCGCGATGCGCACGCCGAAGGCGAGGGCGCGACGATCGAGCTGATGGTCTCGCCGCCCACGCTCGATACCGCAGCCGAGCCAGAGCCGGTGAGCTGGACGCTCAGCGCCGAAGCGATCGAGCACCTGCACTCGCTCGGCTGGTCCTCCCCCATCGGCCCGGGGCTCTTCGAGCCGGTCTCGTTCCTGCTCAAGGCCGACAACCCGATCGAGGCGATCGCGCTTGGCATCGGCGAGACGCACCGCGTGATGCTGACCACCTATGTCACGTTCCTGCGTCTCTTCCAGGGCACGGTGAAGGTCGAGCACCTCAAGGGTCCCGTCGGCATCGCCCACCTCGGCACACGAATCGCCGAACGCGGGATCATCTGGCTGCTTTTCTTCGCCGCGCTCATCAGCGTGAACCTGGCGGTGATCAACTTCCTGCCGCTGCCGATCGTCGACGGCGGGCAGTTCCTGATGATCCTCTACGAGCAGATCACAGGCCGCCCCGTCCCCATTGTGGTGCAGAACATCGTGACGCTGATCGGCCTGGTGCTGATCGGGGCGCTCTTCCTCATCGTGACTTACAACGACATCGTGGCCCTCTTCGGCGGCCTCTGAGCCGTCCTGTACACTGCCGCCTCCATGGGCCTTGCGACGCTGCTGCTGATCGGTCTGGCGCTCACCTGGGCGATCTGCATCGCCGGGACGATCGTCGTGCTGACGCGCCCGCCACGGCGGACCTACGCCAGCGCCGTCGCCAAAGGACGTCCGGGCGAGCCCTCCGAACTCGACACCCCGCTCGAATTCACCGAATGGACGCTCGACCCGGAGGGCTGCCCCGTCTGGGACATCACCGGGCTCGACCCTTCCGGCCCTGTGATCGTCATGACGCACGGGTGGGCCGACAGCCGTGTCGGCGCCCTCGTCCGCGTCCCCGCCTTCGCCGGCCTCGCCTCGCGGATCATCGCGTGGGATCTGCCCGGGCACGGCGAAGCCCCGGGCGCCTGTCGCCTGGGCACGCATGAGCCAGAACTGCTCAAACGCCTGCTCGATCGCGTGGTGCAAGGGGACAGGCCCCGCCCGCCCCTGTTTCTCTACGGGTGGTCGCTGGGGGCGGGTGTCTCAATCGCCGCGGCGACCGACCCGGCCTTTGCGGGCAGGATCGCTGGGATCATCGCCGAAGCCCCCTACCGCCTGCCCAAGACCCCCGCCCGGCGGGTGCTGCATCTGAAGCGCCTGCCCGTCAAACCGGTCGTGCCGCCCGCGTTCGCGCTGCTGGGGCTCCGCTTTGGCGTCGGACCGGGCTGGCGTGCGTTCGACCGGGCTGAATTCGCCAGGGCCCTTTCCTGCCCGCTGTTGGTGCTGCACGGGGCTGAGGACGAGGTCTGCCCGATCGAGGACGGGCGAGAGATAGCAAAAGCCGCCCCGGCGGGCAAGCTGCTGGAGATCACCGGCGGAAACCACAACACCCTCTGGACCGACCCCGAGACCGGCCCCCGCTGCGCCGAGGGTGTGCGGGCGTTTTTGGAGCGAGTCGCAAGCGGCGACCTTTGACCTCCGGGCGGCGCAAACAACGAATCGGGTCGTATTCGGCGATACAACCCCTCAAGGTTGTGGCCTCCGGCCGTCGTGATCCCGCCCCTGCTGTTCACCTAAAGTCCCCCGATGTCCGCGGCAATCCCAACCAGCCCGACGGTCGACCGCGTGATGGCCGACGCCCGAGCCGCGGCGTTCGCCACCCGCTCGATCAAGAAGGACGCGAAGGTCGCGGGGTTGCTGCTGGCGGTCTCGATGATCGATCTGACGACGCTGGAGGGCAAGGACTCGCCCGAGAAGGTGCGTTCGCTCTGCCGCAAGGCGCTGCGGCCGTTCGACGCCGACGAAGCGGTGTTGGGGTTCCGCGTGCCGCCGGTGGCTGCGGTGTGCGTGTACCCGAGCATGGTGGGCGCGGCCCGTGAACTGCTCGACGGGACGGGTGTGCGTGTGGCGTCGGTGGCGACGGGCTTCCCCAGCGGGCAGTATCCCATCGAGATCCGGCTCGAAGATGTGCGGGACGCCGTGCGCGACGGGGCGGACGAGATCGACATGGTCATCAATCGTGGCGCGTTTTTAGCAGGACGTTATGACGAAGTCGTGGAAGAGATTCGTCAGATCAAAGCTGCGTGTGGCAACGCGCATTTGAAAATCATCCTC
>SLFH01000367.1 GCA_007124345.1 Phycisphaerales bacterium
AGTCCGGGCGCTCCAGCGGGTCTTCGCGCTGCAGCGGGCGGTGCAGGAAGGGCGTGCCGACCGTCGAGTCGCAGATGACCGTCAGCCCGCGCTCGTGCGCCGCCTTCGTGATCGCCGGGACATCGAGCACATACCCGTGCGGGTTGCAGGGCGACTCCAGATACACATAGATCTGCCGCCCGTCTTCAAGCCGCGATCGCTCCTTCGCCTGCACCTTTTCGAGCGCCTTGAGGAAGGCGGCCTCGTCGTAGCCGTCGAAGAAGTGCAGGCCTACGTCGAGGTTCGAGACCTTCGCGAACCAGTCGTGCATGAGCTGGTAGGTCCCGCCGTAGACGTTCCGGCTGGCCAGGATCACATCCCGGTAACCGACCAGGTGGCTGAGCACCGCGTCGACGGCGGCCATGCCCGAGTTGAAGTTCCACGCGAGGTACTCGTTGGCCCGCGACCCCGCCTCGATGTCCACAATGAAGTTCGCCAGGCTGATGCTCGTTGGGTTCAAGAGGCGGCTGTAGACCTCCAGCATCAGTTCCTTGCCCTGGAACGCGTCGTCGACCCACTCGGCGCAGGCGTAGATGTAGGTCGCCGTCCGCGTCACCACCGGGCGCGCGCTGAAGAGCGCCGTGACATTGTCGAAGATCGGGTAAGGCCCGCGCCGCGAACGCTGGCCCGGCTCGGTCACCAGCGACTGGTAGGTCGCCCTGAACGGGTGCTGCAGCGTGTCGAGGATCTTGCCGAGCTGGAAGCAGAGGAATTTCTGGGCCGCAAAACGCTCGACACGCTCGACGCGACTCATCCCTTTGAGCTCGGCGACGCCGATCTCCCACATGCGTCGCATGTCGGCGTGGGCGGAGTACAGGCTGCGTGTGAAGCTCGCCAGCGTGCGCCCGTACTCGCTGTCGGGGTCGACGCCGAAGTGTTCGAGCTGCTCGGCGACCAGGCCATCGAGATCCGAGGCCTCGGTCGTCTTTCGCCTGGGGCTGATCTCGCGGGCGAGCTCGAAGTCGCTCGCGGCTGCGGCGATCCTGTCCATCGGTGTTTGGGCGCTGGTCAAGGGCGGGCTCCGGTTGGCTGTTCTCGTTTCGCGTCATCGTAGAGCACCCGGCCAATGCCCGGGTCCGCCCGCACCCTCGTCCCCCCATAGACTCAGACCCCTCGTCCCGCCCGGGCGCGGGGCGAACCGATGACGCTCGCGAGAGGACCGCGATGACCGTTGCACAGGCCGCTCCAGCCGGCGGCTTTCCCATCATCTTCGGACTGATCGTCATCGCGATCGTCGTGTTCGCGGCGATCGCGCTCGTCACCGTGCTGCGCCGCATGCTCGGGGGCGTGCACAGGCCCCGGAGCTTCACCGCCGTCACCGAGGTCACGCTCTCGGGCGCCGACATCGGCGAGGTCTGGAGAGCGCTGGCCGATGTCGAGAACGAATCCAGCAGGCCCCAGGGCACCTCGTTCAGATGGCTCGACGAGGGACGCACGCTCTACCGCTTCGAGGACAGCGGCGGCAACGGCATCACCTGGCTCATCATCGAAGAGCAAGCCCCCACTCGCAGCGTCCGCCAGTATGAGCTCGACGCCATGCCCATGCGCGGCATCGTCGAGGTCGACCTCGACCGATCCGGCGCAGGCGTGAACCTCAGCATCACCCACCACTGCGACATCCCGGGCATCATCGCCATGATGCTCAAGAGGCGCCCCAACGCCGAGCACTCCATGGCGGGCGACCTCGTCGGCGACATCGTCCGCAGGCTCGGCCTCGAAGAGACCCCCGAGATCCGCCCCGTCGACATCGCAGAGTCGCCCGAGCCCCTCGTCGAACCCTTAGACCTCGACCCGGAGCTTTTCAGGAGCGAGGCCCAGACCGATCCCACGACCGAGTCCGAGCGGGTCTGACGGGTTGTAGACTCACCCCATGAGCACCACGCACCGGGCCCGCGCCTTCGCGAAGGTCAACCTCGCCCTCGCGGTCGGCCCCCCCGTCACCGGCCAAGGACCCAAGGCCGGCTGGCACCGCATCGCCTCGTGGATGCACGCGATCGATCTCTCCGACAACATCGAGGCCGAACGCGTCGCCGACGACGTAAAGAGCAGCGCACCGGAGCACTTCGATCTCCGCTGGGCCGACGACGCCCCCCTCAACGCCGGCGAGCCGCTCGGGTGGCCCGTCGAACAAGACCTGGTCTTCAAAGCGGTCGGAGCGCTGGAACAAGCGGTCGGCAAAGCCCTCCCCACAAAGATCCGCCTCCGCAAGCGAATCCCGGGCGGGGGCGGGCTCGGCGGGGGCTCGGCCGACGCCGCGGCGGCGCTCCGCCTCACCGCCCGAGCCCACGCCATCAGCCTGACCGAGCAGGAGCTTGCCGAGATCGCCGCGAACATCGGCAGCGATGTCGCCTACTTCCTCGATCCCGACTCGGGGGCGGATTCGCCGCCAAGGCCCGCGATCGTCGAAGGCTTCGGCGACCGCATCACACGCCTGGAACGCTGCGAGGCCGAGCTGCTGCTGATCCTCCCCCCCTTCGGCTGCGCGACCGGCGCCGTCTACCGCGACTACGACGAGCACATGCGCCGCGACCGGCGGGGCTTCGACCGCAAGGGCATCGAGGAGGCCTCCGCAGCCGGCGCCCCGGAAGCCGACCTGTGCATGAACGACCTGACGCACGCGGCGATCCGCGTCGAGCCCCGCCTGGCGGGGATCATCGAGCGGGCAGAGGCCGTCGCCGGCGCCGACCGCGTCTGCATGTCCGGCTCGGGCAGCACCCTTTTCGTGCTCATCGGGCAGGATCGCGCCCGGGCCATCGAGCCGGAGCTCGCCCGTGTGCTGCTCGCTGACGGCGCGACCATCATTAGAACAAGGCTCGTCTGAGCCGCTTTGTGGGCCCCGGCGGGGACACGCCGTATTCTGCGGCACTAGACTCGCCCGCACCGCTTTCCCGCAGGAGGCTCTCTGTATGCAGCCCGACACAGGCGAACCCGGCCAGCCGGGCGAGCGCGTCATCGGCATCGACTTGGGCGGCACCAATGTCCAGATCGGCGTGGTCGAGTTCGGGGGCGAGCCGGGCTACCGCGTCGTCGGGCGCGAGAAACGCAAGACCAAGCCCGACCAGGGCATCGAGACCGTGATCGAACGCCTCGCCAAAGGCGTCGAGAAAGCTTGCGAGCTCGCGGGCATCAAGCCGTCGCAGGCCGCCGCGATCGGCGTCG
This sequence comes from Phycisphaerales bacterium, assembly GCA_007124345.1. Lineage (GTDB taxonomy): Bacteria > Planctomycetota > Phycisphaerae > Phycisphaerales > UBA1924 > SLFH01. Next base: position 3,199 of record SLFH01000367.1, read on the forward strand.
GCGCGCCCGGCGTCGTCGACCCGCACGAGGGCGTGGTGCTCGAAGCGGTCAACCTCCGCTGGAACGAGGTCCCCCTCGCCGAACGCTTGGGCGAGCGCCTCGGGACGCCGGTGTATGTCGACAACGATGTCAACGCCGCCGTTTTCGGCGAGCACCGCCTCGGCTCCGGTCGCGGCGCCTCGCACATGCTCGGCGTCTGGGTCGGCACCGGGATCGGGGGCGGGCTGATCCTCGGCGGCGACCTCTACTACGGGCACTTCCTCACCGCCGGCGAGGTCGGCCACATGCTCGCCATCCCCTACAACCCCGCGGGATCTCGCTCGCTGGAGCACAACTGCTCGCGATCGGCGATCGTCGAGCGGCTCGTCAAGCTCATCCGCTCCAACCGCAAGAGCCTCCTGACCGACCTCGTCGAGGACGACTTCTCGCAGATCCGCTCGGGCGTGATCGCCCAGGCCTACCGCGCCGGCGACCCGCTCGTGGTCGAGGTGATCGAGGAGTCCGCACGCCTCCTTGGTACACACCTGGCGGGGATCCACTCGCTGCTCTCGCTGGAGCGGATCGTGCTCGGGGGCGGGCTGGTCGAGGCTCTGGGCACGCCGTATGTCCACATCGTCGCCGAGGAGCTGCGCCGGTCCGCCTTCCCCGACAAGATCAAGGGCGTCGAGGTCGTCGCCAGCCGCCTGGAAGACGACGCGGGCATCCTCGGGGCCGCGATGCTTGCCCGCGAGCGACTGGGCGACCCCGCCTACGCGGGCTGAGGCACGCCCCGGGCCCCGACGGTCCGGGTATGCTCGAAACATGCCGACCCCCCGATTCTTGCTGCCCGCGATCCTCTCGTTCGCCTGCGCGAGCCCCACCCTCGCCGAGCAACAGCGCGATCTCTCCGGGGTCACGCCCGAGTCGCTCGCCGGCGTCATCAGCTCACTGCCCGAGCAGCGCGCCGTCCAGGGGGGCGAGGCCTACCTCGAAGGCCTGCTGTCGACCGAGGACTGGCTGATCGAGCAGCTCGAAGGCTTCGGGTACAAGGTGCAGACCCAGGAGGTCCGCTATGTCCCCCACCGGCGCGCCCGCGGGGGCGAGGGCCGCGAGGTCGTGGTCACCCGGAACATCTGGGCCGACCTGCCCGGCAGCGAGACGCCCGACCAGGTCGTGATCTTCTCCGCCCATTTCGACGCCGTGCCAGGCAGCCCGGGCGCCAACGACAACGGCTCGGGCGTTGCGGCGGTCTTGGAAGGGGCCCGCGTGCTCGCCGGCGAGCCGGCGCCGCGGACGATCCGCTTCATGTTTTTCACGGCCGAGGAGTTCGGGCTGATCGGCTCGCGCCAATATGTCGCGGCGGTGTTGACGCCGAAGCTCGAATCGGGCGAGGAACGCTTCATCGGGTGCGTCAATCTGGATGTGATGGGGTATTACTCTGACGAGCCGGGGAGCCAACGCCACCCGCGGGGCTTCCCGGGCGACCCCGACGCGCCGGGAGACTTTGTCGCGGTGCTCTCGTTTGCCGCTCAGGCCGACTTCCTGAGGGAGGTCGCCACCGGCATGCGTCGGGCCGAGCCGGAGGTGAAGCTCCTCACGACGGAGTTTCTCCCGCTGCCCCTGCCCGACATGATGCGGTCCGACCACGCCCCGTTCTGGAACGCTGGGCTTCCGGCGGTGCATCTGACCGACACGGCCAACTTCCGCTACGACCACTACCACCGCTCGACGGACACGCTCGACAAGCTCAACCTCCCCGTGTATGCGCAGGTTTCGCGTGCCGCGATCGGGGCGGTGGTGCACCTGGCCTCGCCCGGGTCCCCCCAAGAAAGGGACGCGGAGGACGACGCGGGCGCGAACCGGTAGCGTGATGGCAACGAAAAGGCGGCGGCGCCTTGAAGGTCGCCGCCGCCTCGGAGCTGCAGGCATGGCCGAATTGAGTTCAGCGAGTTCAGGCCCCCGACGGGGCGCAAGATCAGCCGAAGACGATTTCGTCGTCGATCATCTCGTTGAGGGCGCTGTCGAGTTTCTCGGGCGTGTCGTAGTTTCCGGCCTCGATCTGAGAGCGAACATCGTTGATGAGGTCGACGCGGAGCACGCCGGTTTCGCGCAAACGCTGCAGGAAGGCGTTCAGTGGGTCGGTGTCAGCACGGTCTGCGCCCCGCTCGACGCGCGACGGCGTCGAAGCCTCGGGTTCGGTGCGGCCCGCCGCGGTGCGCCCTGGGCTCTGGATTCGGGCCGCGGGCTGGGAGTTGATCGGAGTGATGTCGGTCATCTGGAGTCCACCTCCTCGGCCGGCGGTCTGCCGGCCCGACCCTCGTCTAGGGGTCGTTGTTTTGATCTGTGCCCTCCGGCGGTCGGTCGCCCGCTCCGCGGGCCGCGTACTCATTTGCTCTGGCAAGGCTTATCGTCCCCGGGAACGAAAAGGCTCCAAAACAGATGTTCAGGTGCTTAATGATGCAAGTCCAGTATTCACACCGACTTACGAGAATAACGACCCAACGGACGCGGGACTTTTTTTCGCGATCTCGCGCCGAATCCCGACTCGCGCTTCAGCGACTGACAGTACGCTGTCGTTCGTGGCGTGTTCGCTATCCCCGGCTCCGGTGGATCCTCGCCGGGGGTCTGTTGGTGGGCCATCTGGTGATGGCCGGCTGCGCAGGGGGCAGCGGCTCGACTCAGGCCCAATCCGGCGCCGGCCAGAGCCAGGTTGGGTCGGAACTCTTCGGCTCACGCACAGGCGGGGCGCGGGGTGGCCGCGCAGGATCCGCATCCCAAGAGGACTCGGGCTGGTCGATCGTGATCGCCCACTTCCCCGCCGATGAAGACGGCGCCCAACGCGCAAATTATGCGCTCCAGCGCGTCCGAACCGCCGGACGCCTCCCCGAGGCCCGCCTCGAAGACCGGGGCGACCGGATCGTCATCGTCTATGGCAACTATCGGGAGCTCAACGATCCACGCGCCCGCGAGGATCTGCAGCGGATCCGAGGCATCACAATCGACGACGAACGCCCCTATTCGAGGGCCATCATCGGCCCGCCCCCGGTCCGCGAGGTCTACGGCGAGATCCCCGAGTTCGACCTGCGCAACGCCCGGAGTCTCTACGGCCAGGACAAGGCCTTCACCCTCCAGATCGCCATCTACGGGCGTCAGGACGGGGGTCGCCCCTCCGACCGGGAGCTCGCCGAGATCAGGAAGACCGCCGAGACCGCCGTCGCCGGGCTCCGGCGCGAGGGTCAGGAGGCCTTCTACTTCCACGGGTCGACCCGCAGCTCGGTAACCATCGGGCTCTTTACAGAGGGTGAGGTCGGCGGGCGGGGGGCCGACGGCGTGATGCGCAGCGAGAGCATGAGGCTCCGCGAGGTCAGGCGCGAGCACCCCAACAACCTGCTCAACGGCCAGGGCATCCGCGAGCGGATCCCGGGCACGCGAGGCAACGCCGAGCGGAACTTCAGGCTGCAGCCGAGCCAGCTCGTGATGGTGCCGCAGAGTTCGTAGCCGCGGCCGGCCCGGGGCCGGGCGGTCCGTATCATCCCTCCCGATGCCCCGACTGCCCTGGACTTTGTGGACGCACCTGACGCTCGAGCTGTGGCGTCTGTTGCTGCTGTCGACGGCGGTGGTGCTGGTGGTGATCTGCTTTGCGATCTCCGTCAAGCCGCTGTCGGACGGGCTGCTGCAGCCTCTGGACACGCCCCTGTTCATGCTGCTGGCGATGCCGCCGATGCTGGCGTACGCACTGCCCTTCGCGGCCGGTTTCGCGGCGACGATGGTCTACCACCGGCACACGCAGGAGAACGCGGTGCTGGCGGCGCACGCGGGGGGGGTCTCCCACCACGCGATCGTGGCGCCGGCGCTGGCGACGGCGATCGTGCTCTCGGGCGTGATGGGGGTGATGAACGAACAGGTGATCCCGCGCTTCCTCAACTCGATGGAGACGCTGGTGGCCCGCGATGTGCAGCGGATCATCACGCGCTCGGTCGACAACGGCGAGCCGATCCGCTTCGGGAATGTGGCGCTGCACGCCGCCAGCGCGACATCGCTCGGCCCGGATCGGAGCGTGGGGGCGTACGAGCGGATCCGCCTGCGTGAGGTGGCGCTGGTGCGGACAGAACGCGTCGCGCCGCCCGAAGACGACCCCGACGCGCCGACGATGAAGATCGAATCAGAGCTGACGGCGACCGAGGCGATCGTCTGGCTCTTCCGCGCCGAATCGATCGCCGACGATGACGACCCCGCCGCCCAGAGCGGGACGCTCGCGTTCATCGACCTGGCCGAAACGGTCGGGCGCCGCGGTCGCGATGTGCCGATCGCGCGGGCGCAGCGCTTCCGCACCGGGCCCTACGCGATCGGCGGGACCTTCGAGAACAATGTCAAGTACATGACCTATCGGGACCTGCGCAACCTGCCGCAGAACCCCGAGCGGATGGACTACATCCAGTCGCGCAAGCGCGAGCTCGCGTTCCACCTCGCCCGCCTCGAAGCGCTCGAGGCGATCGACGATCAGCTTCGCTCTGAGAGCGGCGTGCGGCTGCGCGACCAGCTCGGGCGGACGGTGCTCGTCAGCGGCAAGGGGCTGACCCCGCGCCCGCGCGGGCACCTGATCGAGCAGGCCGGGGGCGTGCCGGTGCGCATCGAGCGCTTCGACCCCGAGGGCCGGACGATCAGGTGGGAGGCCGACCGCGCGTTTTTCGACGCCGCCGTCGAGGGCGAACGCGAGTTCCGCAGCCTGGAGCTGACGCTCTCGCTGATGGGCGCTTCGGCGGTGACTGGCGACCAGCTGGGGGCCGCGGGCAAGCGCGACCAGCTCGACTTCCCGGCCCTGACACTCTGGTTCGACCCGACCGCGGAGTTCATGGAGCGGCCGATCCCCGAGCTGCTGGCCGAAGCCCACCGGCGGATCGAGGCCGAGTCGTGGGGCGCCGGCACGCTGGTCGGCCCTCGCCACGAGCTGCAAGGGCGCGTCGTCCAGCTCGAAGACGAGGTGTTCAGCAAGATCCACGAGCGGGCGGGGCTCTCGGTCAGCGTGATCGTGGTGATGATGGCCGGCACGATCGCGGCGATGCGACTCCGTCACAGCGACCCGCTCTCTGTCTATCTCCTGAGCTTCATCCCGGCCCTGATCATCCTCGCCTCGGTCTCGGGCGGGCAGAACATGCTCTACCGCCAGGGGATCGAGGGCCTCATCGTGCTCTGGGGCGGCATCGTTGTGATGGGCGCCCTGACCGTCGTCGGTTACCGCGGGCTGGTCCGGCACTGAGGCGTGGAGATGAATCGCGAACAACCCGTGCTGGGCAACGACCGGGCCTTGGGTGGCCTCGGGCCGATGCTGCTGCTTGTCGCCATCGTCACGGCCGTCCGCCTGCTCTCGCTCTGGCTGATCGTCCCGTACGACCTCGTGCAGGACGAGGCGCACTACTGGCTCTGGAGCCAGCACCCCGGCTGGTCGTACTACTCCAAGGGCCCGGGCATCGCGTGGGCGATCTGGCTCGGGACGGCCGCCCTCGGCGACACGGTCTTCGGCGTGCGCTGGCTCGCCCCAGTCGCGGGCGCGATCGGCGCGATGTGCGTCGGGCTGCTGGCCAAGTGGGCGTCGGGCGACCGGCGTGCGGCGGTGTACGGCGCCGCCGTCTTCATGCTCCTGCCCGCGACGCAGGCCACCACGCTCTTCATGACCATCGACGGGCCCTACATCGCCTGCTGGGCGCTCGCGTCGCTCTGCGCGTGGCGGGCGCTGCGCACCGGCTCGGCATTGGCGTGGGGCGCGACGGGACTGGCGATCGCCGCGGGGTTCCTCTTTAAGTACACGATGCTCCTGTTCATCCCGGGGCTGCTGGTTTTCCTGCTGCTGGACCGGCGGGCGAGGGCGGCGCTGCGGGTCGGGCCGGTGCTGATCGGTGTCGGCTGTGCCGCGATCGGGCTGATCCCCGTCCTGATCTGGAACAGTCAGAACGGCTGGGCGACGGTGCTCCACCTCATGGGCCACCTGCGCCTGGAGGGCGGGGACATCCCGGCCGAACGCCTCGAACGCGCCGACCCCTACAGCCCCCTCTGGACGCTGGAGTACCTCGGCCTGCAGATCCTCGTCGCCGGGCCGGCGCTGGGGTTGGCGGCGATCGGCTTCGGCTACGCCCTGAAGAAGCGACGCTCTAAGCCCGTGCTCTGGCGGGCCCAGCTCTACTGCTGGTCGATCGGGCTCTTGCAGATCCTCTTCTACTTCGTCGTGAGCTTTTTTACGCCCACCCAGGGCAACTGGACGCTCGCGGCGTATGTGACGCTCAGCGCTTCGGCGGGGATGTGGCTGCCCGCGGCGATGCGGCGCTACCGCTGGCGTGTGCGGATGTGGAAGGCGCTGCCCGACCCCCGCCCGAGAGCCGGTTTGCTCCGGCGCTCGCCCGAGACGCACTCGCAGGCCTTGTGGCACTGGACGATCGGGGTCGGGATCTTCGTGGGCGTTTCGCTTCAGGTCCTGCCGGCGTACCGGCTGCTGCCGTTCGTGGGCGACAGGTTGCCTTTGGGCCGGCTGGAGCGGGGCCCGGTGCTCGCCGAGGGCGTGCAGGAACGGCTCGATGAGCTGCGCACGCTGGACAACCCCGCGGGGCCCCCTGTAGTGATGACCGGGCACTACGGGACTTCGAGCCTGCTCTCGTGGCTGCTGCCCGGGCGTCCGGTGGTGTATGCCGCCAGCGCACAGATGCCCAGTGTGCCCGAACTGGGGTTGTTCGCGGGGCGCAAGAGCCAGCTCGACTTCTGGCCCGAGTGGTCGCTCGACGAGCAGACGCCGGCGTTACTCGGGCGGGACGCGGTCATCATCGGCGGCGGGTACGAGCAGTGGAAGCCCGCCTTCGACCGCGTCGAGGGCCTGCCCGACAACGACCGACGCGACCGGCCGACCTTCATCGGCTCCGGGTTCAGGGGGTTCGGGCAGGAAAGAACGCCGGACGCGTCGGGCGGGGAACGGGAGTAGTCTTTGCGACCCATGGTCCCGATCGACGCCTACACACGGCACCGGCGCAGGGTGCGCGCCTTCCACCTCGGCGCGATCTTCGCGCTGGTGCTCCTGCTGGCGCACCTACTGGACATGCCGGCGCACGCATGGATCCTCTTTGGGGAGGACCAGGAAGCCGCCAAGCGGAAGGTCGAACGGACCGAGTGGTACCATGTCCTCCGCCAGGGGGGCGGGCTGTGGGCGTGGCTGGGCATCGCGATCATCGTCGCGCTCTGCCCGCCCAAGACCGCCAGCCCGGGGCCGGGCGAGCGACGTCACGGCGTCGAGTTCGCCTTCCGCATCGTCGGTGCGACGGCGGCCGCGGGGTTGCTGGCGGAGATCTTCAAGCGGATCTTCGTCCGCGAGCGTCCGGGCGAGGTCGGTGACTGGTACTCGTTCCAGCCCTGGCTGGAAGGGGTGATCCACGGGAAGAACCTGGGTCTGCCCAGCAGTCATGCCGCCGTCGCCTTCGCCGGCGCGACGGTCCTCGCGGCGATGCTCCCAAGAGCTGCGCCGGTCTTCTGGTTCTGGGCCGTAGGCTGCGGCGTCAGCCGCATGATGACCGGCGCGCACTGGCTCAGCGATGTGGCCCTCGGGGCGATGATCGGGATCGTCGTGGGGCTTTTTCTCCGCCCCGAGCCGGAGTGGGAGACCCGGCGCTTGTCCTGGATCGAGAACGGGGGGAACGGCGCATGACCATCCTGGACCGTTACATCGCCCGCCAGTTCGCCCTGAACTTCCTCATCCTGCTGGCGATCTTCTGCAGCTTCATCGTCGTGGTCGACGCGACCCTGAACATCGGGCGCTTCGCACGCGCGGCAGAGAGCCTCGTGGGCGAGGATGCCTCGGCGATCCGGCGCTGGCTGGCGCTGCCGCTGGTGGTGATCGACCTGTGGTGGCCCAGGCTGCTGCAGCTTTTCAATGTGATGCTCGGCATCGTGATGGTCGGGGCGATGGGCTTCACCTGCGCCCAGATGGTCCGCCATCGCGAGCTTGTGGCGATCCTCGCCAGCGGGCAGAGCCTCGTCCGCGTCGCCCGGCCGATCCTGGTCGTGGCGGCCTGCCTCGGCGCACTGCAGATCGTCAACGCCGAGGTGCTCTTGCCCCGCTTCGCCCCGCTGCTGACGAGAGGCTACAGCGACGCGGGCACGCGCGACCTGGCGGTGACGAGCGTGATGCTCGTGCCCGACGGCTCGCGCCGCCTCATCGCCGCCGAGAGCTTCGACGCCAAGGCGGGGACGATGCGCGGGGTGTTTATCTGGGAGCGCGACGCCGCGGGCCTCATGACCCGGCGGATCGAGGCCCGCTCGGCGGTCTGGGAGGAGGGGGGCTGGACGCTGGAGGACGGGGTGGGGGTCGAGCCCGCCTCGGCCGACGCCGCCGTTGCGCCCACGCCCCGGCCCGTCGAACGGATCGAGACCGATCTGGGCCCGACGGCCCTGACGATCGCCCAGCACGCGGAGTACATGCAGAGCCTGAGCTTCAGCCAGGTGACCGAGATGATGCGGATCGTCCGGCGCACCGGCGACGAACGCTCCGCCGGCGTCCGCGTCGACCGGCTCGAACGCATCCGCTGGGGCCGGTTCGCGGTTCTGGCGGCCAACCTGCTCGGGCTGGTGATCGCCCTGCCCTTCTTCCTGACGCGCGAGCCGAAGAACATGGCCGTGCAGACCGCCAAGGCCGCCCCGATCGCCATGGGGGTCATCATGGGGGGGATTATCGGGTCGGCGGCCCCCGTGCCGGGGGTTCCGGCGGCGATCGGGGTCTTCCTGCCCCTGCTGGCGCTGGTGCCGATGACCTTCTGGGCCTTCGCCTCGATCAAAAGCTGAGGTTCGGGGCCGAATTCACGATGGTTTTACAGCCTTTGTCCGGGGGTTGTGTGCGGGGCGGATTTGGGCACAATACCCTGTAGCTTGGCGGCGGCCGCGATCGGGCGGCGCCGCACAGTCTCCACGGAAGGGGTGCACGATGGCGTCGGTCGTCTTCTACTTCGAGGTCCATCAGCCCCACAGGCTCGCCCGCTACTCCGTCTTCGACGACCACCCTTGGTACTTCGACGACGACAAGAACGGGGCGATCTGCCGCAAGGTCGCCGATAAGTGCTACCGCCCGGCGACGAAGCTGATGCTCGACCTCGTCAAGCGGCACAAGGGCAATTTCAAGCTCTCGTACGCGATCACCGGCACGCTGCTCGACCAGCTTGAGAAGTTCTGCCCCGATGTGATCGAGCTCTTCCAGGCCCTGGCCGAGACCGGCTGCTGCGAGTTCGTCGGCGAGACCTACTTCCACTCGCTGAGCTTCCTCTACAACAAGGAGGAGTTCCGCAAGCAGGTCGACGCCCACACCGCTCGCATCGAGAAGCTCTTCGGCCAGACCCCCACCGTCTTCAGAAACACCGAGCTCATCTACGCCAACGAGCTCGCGATCGAGCTCTCGAAGATGACCGACGCCGACGGGAACAAGCGTTTCTACGGCACCATTTGCGAGGGCGTCGACCGCATCCTCGGCTTCCGCTCGCCTAACTTCGTCTACTCGCCCCCGCCCGGGCCCGACGGCAAGCCCCTGACCGGGCGCGACGGGCGCCCCTTCGGCCTCCTGCTGAAGAACTACCGCCTCAGCGACGACATCGCCTTCCGCTTCAGCAACAAGTCGTGGCCAGAGTGGCCGCTGACCACCGAGAAGTTCGCCCGCTGGGTGAACCACATCAACGGCAACGGCTACCTCTGCAACCTGTTCATGGACTACGAGACCTTCGGCGAGCATCAGTGGGAGGACACGGGCATCTTCGGCTTCCTCGACAAGCTGCCCGAGGCGATCTTCGATGTCAACCCCGGGCACAACCACTTCAACACGCCGACGGAAGTGCTGACGAGGTTCGACCCCGTTGGCGTCTACGACGCGCACGAGTACACCTCGTGGGCCGACACCGAGCGCGACCTGAGCGCCTGGCGTGAGAACGCGATGCAGCACAACGCCCTCGACGAGTTCTATCGCGTGGGCACGCTCGTCAAGAGCCGCTACGCCGAGGCGATGAACGGGGAGGACAAGACCCAGAAGGAAGTCGCCTTCCACCTGCTCAACGACTGGCGGAAGCTCTCGACGAGCGACCACTTCTACTACATGTGCACGAAGTACTGGGCCGACGGGGATGTGCACAAGTACTTCTCCCCCTACGACTCGCCGTACGACGCGTACATCAACTTCATGAATGTGCTCGACAACCTGAAGACGCGGGCGAGCAGCTCCCTTGTCACCGCGGGCTGAGCCTCCCTCCCCCCTCAAGCACGATCCCGGTTCTGCCAAAGTGTCCCGCACCGGCCCGGCCGATCCGCTTTGGCGTGCGCCCGCCGAGCGATACCATTCCTTGCCCCTGACGCCGATCCCTAAGCGCAGCGAAGGGTCGGGTCTTTGGGGTGCCAGAGCAAGCCCGCTTGCGGGCGAACCGCCAGCGCCACAGAACCCCTCCGACGGAAGAACCCCATGCCCGCGCACGCCGACCCGATCACCATGCAGCACAGGCTTTTCGCCGAGCTTTCGGCGATGTTCGGGCGTGAGGTGCCGCTGTACGACAAGGCCCTTGCCG
>SLFH01000011.1 GCA_007124345.1 Phycisphaerales bacterium
CGGGCAGCGGCCCGTTCACCCTCAACGCCCTCGGCCCGGGCGAGCCCAGCCTCGTCGGCGGCCCGACCTGCCCGCCCGACCTCAATGGCGACGGCGTGGTCGATGCCGATGACTTCTTCCTCTTCCTCACCCTGTTCGCAGCCGGCGACCTTCGCGCCGACTTCAACAACGACGGCGTGATCGACGCCGACGACTTCTTCGCCTTCCTTAACGCCTTCGCTACGGGGTGCTGATCGTCTGATAATCGCGCCTCCTGCAAAGGCGCGAACGATGACCTGATTCGACGGCCCGGGCATCGCCCGGGCCGTCGTCGTTTCCGCGAAGTTGCGCAGTGTCCTATAAACTCCGAAACAACCGTCTTCTGCGGCGTCGATCACACGCAAGCCGTCAAATCTTTCGTATCTAGCGAATCACCGCTGGCGTCGTGCGGGCTAGGCGGTACCCTCGTGGTCGGTCGGTCCGGCGGCTTTGGACCGTTCGCTGTTGCAGCGGGTTCTTCGGGAGAGAAGAGACCCCCCTGCAAACCTGATCTGTACCCCGTCGGCTTCACGCCTGCGGGTCTTCGCCGTTGCGGGCCTGTTGTGGGCGCAGCGGCATCTGTGTTTGTTGCGGCGGCGTTCTGTATCCGCCGCGGACCGAAGGAGAGACAAGAGATGAATCGGAACCGTCTTGCAGCAGTGCTCGCAGTCGCGGGTCTGGCCGGCGCCGCAGCCGCGCAGCACAACATCAACCTCGGCACGCTCAATGTGACGAGCACCGCTACACCGATCGACCTCAACGGCGCGTCGATCCCCGCGGGCAACTACACGTCGTACTCGATGAGCTTCGACTGGGTCGCCGGCGGCGGCGGCCCCTGGTCCAACGAGGCCATCTGGGCTCTGACGAGCACCAACAACCTCGCCACCGCCGTCTTCCACGCCGATCCCGGCGTCAGCCCCGACGCGGGCAGCAGCGGCAACCCCGTCACGCTTACCTGGAACGGCTTCATGGGCGCCCAGACGCTCAATGTCGAGACCGGCTTCTCGACGACCGGCGCTGCGTATAACGGCGGCGACGACCTGTTCCTCTTCACCCTGCAGACTTGGGCCGGCTCAGATGCCACCTGGAGCAATGTCAATGTCACCCTCGGGTTCGACTCCGCCCCGACCCCGACGGGCGTCTTCAGCGAGGCCTGGGCCTCGGGCAACACAGCCACCGGCAACACATGGACCCGCCCCAACGCGGCCGGCACCGCGCTGAGCACCGCCGTCCCGCAGTTCGATGTCATCCCCTTCGGCGTGACCGAGTCGGGTACCTATGACATCGCCTCGATCACTCCCGACCACGACGGCTTCCTGCACATCTACACGGGCGCCTTCGACGCCAACGACCCGCTGGCCAACTTCCTGGCCGGCAACGACGACGGACCGATCCTCGGCCTCGGCAGCTCGGTCACCGCCGGGCTCGAGCTCGTCGCCGGTGAGCTGTACTTCGCCGTCATCTCCGCCTTCGGCACCACGCAGGCCGGCGACTACACCATGAACGCCGTCGGCCCGGGCGCCGCGTTCGTCATCCCCGCGCCCGGTTCGCTGGCCCTCCTGGGTCTGGGCGGGTTGGTGATCGCCCGTCGTCGCCGCTGATCGGCTGACGCGAGCATCCTGATTCCACGACCCGCCGGCGGCATCCCCGCCGGCGGGTTTGTTTTTGCCCGTGCCCTGGGCGGGGCCCGGACCCGACGCGGACCTTACAATCGGCCCGTGCGAATGGTGCGCAAGATCCTGGCGCTGGGCCCGACCAACCCGGTCGCGGTCCGGCTCGTACAGAACGGGTCGAGGCGCAAACGCCACTTCTACATCCGCGCCGGCTACCTCGCGGCACTCATCGTCGTGCTGATGTGGTCGCTGGTCGCGACGACCGAGGCGGGGGACCTGAGCTACCGCGACCTCGCGGCGGCGGGGGCCCGGAGCTTCACATGGGTCGCCTACCTCCAGGTGCTCCTGATCTGCCTGCTCGCGCCGGTCTTCATGGCCGGGGCGATCGCGCAGGAGTCGAACCCCAAGACCTGGGACATCCTGCTCACCACGCCCCTCTCGCCCCTGCAGATCGTCTCTGGCAATCTGTTCGGGCGGCTGTTCTTTGTGCTGGCGCTGCTCGCAGCCAGCCTGCCCCTGTTCAGCCTGACGCAGTACTTCGGGGGCGTGCCGGGGAGCTCGATCTTGGCGAGCTACGCGATCTCGGCGTGCGCCGCGGTGGTGGTGGGGGCGATCGCGGTGGCGCTCTCGGTCAGCCGCGTTGTGGGGCGGAGGGCGGTCTTCGCGTTCTACGTCGCGGTGGTGAGCTACCTGGCGGTGACGATCGCGATCGATGTCTGGATCAGGCGGGCGACCTCGCCGGGCGTGACGCCGATGACGGCGATTAACCCGTTCCTCGCGATGTTCGCCGTGTTCAACCCCGCGAACTACCCGCGGGGCGGGCCGGAGGCGTCGTGGTTCCTGCGCAGCCCCGTCATGGCATGGTGTGTGCTGAGCCTCTCGCTGAGCTTTGTGCTGACTTTTCTCTCGGCGCTGACGGTGCGCGGGGGCGGGCTGGCGAACATGATCACTCCGGCGGGGGGTGTGCCGCTGCACCGAAGGATCCTCGGCCTGGGCTCTGGCGAGCACCGCCCGCCGAGGCCGGTCTGGACGAACCCGATCGCGTGGCGTGAAGCCGCGGCACGCAACGCGACACTCGGACGGATCCTCGCCCGCTGGTCGTTCATCGCGCTGGGGGGGCTGTTCGCGGTTGGGCTGATCGGCGCGTACCACTTCCAGAGGATCGAGGGCGAGACCTTCCGGTTCATCATGCTGGTGGCGGTCTGGACGGAGCTGGCGGTCGTCACGCTGGTGGCGATCAACATGTCCGCGACCGCCGTCACGCGAGAGCGTGAGGACGGCACGCTCGACCTCCTGCTGACGACGCCGATCACGCCGGAGATGTACCTCTCGGGCAAGCTCCGCGGGATGGTCGCCTACCTGCTGCCGATGGCGGCTGTCCCCGTCGGGACGCTGGCCATGGCGGGGGTCTATGTCGGCTTCGGCGGGTTCGGGCGCGACGGCGGGGCGGTGGTCGGCGAGACGATCAACCAGCAGCCCGTCGAGGTGCCGGTCGTGCTGCCCGAGGCGTTGTTCGCGGCGCCGGTCGCGGTGCTGCCGTTCATCGCGTTCTGCGTGATGATCGGGCTGCACTGGTCGGTCAAGAGCCGCGGGACGCTCTCGGCGGTGATCAGCACCTTCGGGGTGGTCGCCGCGATCGCAGGGATGGCGGGGCTGTGCGGGTGGAAGAGCGGGACAGACTTCGAGGCGCTCGGCCCCGCCTTTGCGGGCATGAGCCCCGCGACGGTCGTCTACGCCCTCATCGACCCTGCGCACGCGCTGGAGGCGACGGCGCAGGGAGAATCGTCACTGCTCTCGGCCCGGGTGTCGCTGCTGGTCGGCGTGGTGATCGGGGCGCTGGTGCACCTGGGGCTGGTGTACGCCCTGCACAGCGCGATGAGCCGCGGCTTCGACATGACCGTGCGCCGCCTCGCCGGGCTCCGCTGAGAGTACATCGATGCAGCCGTGCCGGTGCGGTTCATCGCATTGCGTAAGACCTGCGGCGATGTCGGCTCGCCCTCCAGTGATCTTCCTGTCAGCGAGTTTTCGTGCCACCGACGTCGGATTTGCGAGGTAGGTGCGCTGGACGCACACATGTTCAACGCAGATCTGACAGCACCGACCTCTTGCATAGACGGTGGCACAGCGTGAGACTGGCGGTTGGATCTTCATTGCGCTGTCGAACGCCCATGCGCAAAAGACCCGACCCTTCGCTTC
>SLFH01000124.1 GCA_007124345.1 Phycisphaerales bacterium
CCCTCGTCGGCGCTGACGCCCCCCTCGGGGCCGGGCTTCTTGCGGTTGCCGACCTGCTCGCCGGTCAGAGCGACGGTCTCGGTGGTGAACCAGCCCTCGCTCGCGGCTTTGGCGGCCCGCTGGTGGCTCTGGGCGGCGAAGCGGTCCTGCTCCTCGCGCGAGATGCCGAACTTCTCGGCGATGTGGTCGGCGCCGTTGCCCATCGCCCAGCACTCGAACGCGCAGCGCAGCCCGTCGAAGGCCATGTGGTCTTCGAGCTGGCCGGCGCCGTACTTGATCCCCGCACGCGCGTGCACGAAGTGCGGGGCGAGGGACATGTTCTCGATGCCGCCGGCGAGCACGGCGTGGTTGTCGCCCGCCTTGATCGACTGGGCGGCCATCACGACGGACTCAAGCCCGGAGCCGCAGACCTTGTTGATTGTCTTGGCGCTCAGCGTCTCGGGCAGGCCGGCCATCAGCCCGACCTGGCGGGCGGGATTCTGGCCCAGCCCCGCCTGCAGCACACACCCCATCACGCACTCGTCGATGTGATCCTTGATCTGCGCGACCTCGTCGAGCACCGCCTTGGCGGCGTACGCGCCCAGCTGCGGCGAAGGCGTCGTGCTCAGCCCGCCCATGAAGCGGCCGATCGGGGTGCGCTTGGCGGCGATGATGACAGGCTGGATGGCCATTGGCGTTCCTTCTCTCGATGCTCGAACGGCGTTGTCTGGATGGGTCGCCTGCGCCCGAGGATATTGTTTCCGGACCTTGGCGCCCGTGCCATGGATCTGTTCGGATCGTCCGGCGTCGCCCCAGTTTAGGCCCCCGCCCCGCCGACCGGCCCCACTTCGGATTCTCGGGGGTTCTCGACGGCGATCGGACTCTGAGCGACCGGGCCAGGCGTGACAGGGCGACCGACTCGGGGTCCGCGAACTCGCTCGAACTGGCGATCGGTGGCGTCAATTCCCACCTTCTCCGATGTGAGACCTCGACCCACCGGTTCGGGCGTCTAAGACTCGCCCCGGAGAGAGCCGAGATGCACACACGACTGATCCCATGCGCGGCGGTGATCGCCGCGGTGGTCCTCATCACAGGTTTGGCCGGCGGGCCATCGCCCGCATCGGCTTCCGATCGCGGGCGTTCGGGCGCATCGGGCTGGAGCGTCGCCCCTGGGGCCCTGTTGCTGCTGGGATGTGCGTGTCTGGTCGCGGCCCCGCGCCGCGAGGCGACGGCCGAGACCCGGCAGCCCCCCACCCCGATAGCCGAAGCCGCCTGAGATACAGACCCTCCAGCCCCTGAGCGAGCGTGCCCCGGCCCCGGCAACCCGGCGCATCGGATACTGCAGCGCGACCCAAGCCGGTACCCTTTGGTAATCGCCGCGCTTTGCGTCGATCCGAAAGGGGCCCATGGGGCGGAGCACAGCACAACTCCTTGTTCTGTCCCTTATGGCGGTGCTGCTCACACTGAGCGGCTGCGCCACCGATCTGCGCGACGCAAACGCCCTGCACGCCTCCGGCCGCTTTCAGGAGGCATGGGGGCGGATGGAACAGATCGACCTCCGCAACCGGCACGACGCGATCTGGGTGCTGCTCGAGCGGGGCAAGATCGCCCAGGACGCCGGCAGGTTTGAGGAGAGCTCGCGGGCGCTCGATCGCGCGTGGTCGATCATCCAGGACGTCGACGATCGGGCGGTCGTCAGCGCTTCGGCGACGACCAACGACATCCTCTCTCTTTTGACCGACGAGCGGGCCCGCGACTACCTCGCCTCGCGCCCCGACAGACTCTTCCTCCACACGACCCAGGCCGTCAACCACCTGCTGCTCGGCGAGTACGAGCTCGCGGCGGTCTACAGCCGGCGTTACATCGATCTGGCCGCGTCGCTGGACCCCGAGGGCGTCGGCGTCTCGATGCGTCCGGAGCAGTTCGACCGGGCCGCGTCGACGCGGGATGTACGCCTCACCTCCGGACGCTCTGTCAGCGTTTCGTCGATCGAATCGATGCCCGAGTATGTCAGGCTCAGCCAGCGCCTCAGGGCCGCGCCGGTCACAGGCCCCGCCGACGACGCGGCGCCCTACGGCCTGTTTGTCGGCGCCGTCGCGATGCTGCTGGCCGACCGGCGGGCCGAGCTGCAGGACTTCCTCGTCAGGCTCGAACGCCTCGCGCCGGACCTGGCCGAAGCAGTTCGAAACGCCGAGACCGAGCCGACCGTCTTCGTACTGTTCGAGAACGGGCGGGCGCCGAAGCGCGAACCGGTCCGCAGCTTTCCCTTCGGGTACGCCGTCGGCGCGATCGAGCTGCCGGCGCTCGTCTTCGACTCCGGGCCGAGAGCCTCGTGGCTGGAGGCCGACGCCGACGGGCTCGTCGCCCGATCGGTGATGCTCGGGAGCGTCGAGGCGGCGATCGCCTCGGACTTCTCGTCGAGGCTCTGGGAGATCTGGGGCAGGCCGATCCTCTCTGCGGCGATCAAGATCACCGCGGGCGAGATCGGCGCTCACCAGGCCGATGACGACTGGATCTCCGCGACGATCCGGGCGGTCTGGATCAGCGCAGTGCTCCTGGCCCGGGCCGACACGAGGACTTGGTGTTCCCTCCCCGCCGAGCACCACGCAATAGTCGTTCCCGCGCCGTCGAGCGGGGTGCTGAGGCTGCGGCTGGCGGGGCGTTCGGGCACGGGGCGGACCATGGAGGTCGCGGTGCCCCCGGACCGATGGACTGTCGTATGGGTCCGCAGCACCGGCTCGGGGCCCGTCGCGGTGTATCGTCAGGGCGCGGGGCGGGTGCTCACAAGAGGCACGCCCTGAACCCCGAACCGGCGACCGGGACTTGAACGGAGCAGCAGCGATGGGCCTTGCAACCATGAATCACAGACCGACACTCGCGGCGATGGTGATCGGCGCCACCGTCCTGCTCTCGGGCTGCGCGTCGGTCAACCGCGTCGAGACCGCCGACACCGACGAGTCGAACATCACCGCCCGCCAGGTCTCACGCGACAGATCGCTCTCACGCGATGTCAGCATCCGCAGCGTGCGCGGGAGCATCGTCGACGGCCGGATGATGGGCCAGCTCATCGTCCGCAACAACGGCAGGAGCCGGCGCGAATTCCGGTACAATGTCCTCTGGTTCAACGCCGACGGGATGCAGATCGATCGCGGCGCTTCAACCTGGACCTACGACCATCTCGTCTCGGGCGAGACCAAGACCCTCCAACGGATCGCCCAGAGCCCGGGAGCGACCGACTTCGTCTTCCAGATCCACGGCGTTGACTGAAACTTGCAGCCGCGGCCATCGCGGCGGGAGACACATCATGCGGGCCGCTGCCGCCACAATCGCACTCGTCCTGATCGCTTCGACATTCGCCGCGTGCACCACGACGCGCGTGAACCCCGAGGGCCAGGTCACCGACTTCCGGCGTCTCAGCGGCGCCGAGTGGACCGCCTTCGCCAACGAGATGGTCAACTCGCTCGCCATGAGCGGGATCATCGACGATTTCCCGACCGACGACACCGGTCGCGTCATCGTCGCCATCGGCGACTTCCGCAACCAGACCGACAACCACTACTTCACCCGCGACCGCCAGCTCATGTACAACCGGATCGAGGACGCGATGGTCCGCAGCCGCCGAGTCGGCATCAACCGCGATGTCGCCGGCACCGGGGGCACGCGCGACGCCTTGCTCCGCGACATTCAGGACCTGATGAACAGCCCCGACTACGACCCCGAGACGATGCAGCTCGGCTCGGGTGCTCCGATTCCCTCACTGATCCTCACCGGGCAGATTGTCGCGATCACCACCCGCGAGGGGCGGACGACGCAGATCGACTACCAGGTCAACTGCGAGCTGATCGATGTCCGTCGTCGCTACGCCGTCTGGTCCGACAGCTTTGATCTGACCAAGCAGCGCACCCGGGGCCTGTTCGGGAGCTGAAGTTCCCCCCTCGACGCCGCCCGCGGATCGTGCCCGCTTTGCGGGGCGCGACGCATGACCGGCGTCGGACGGGCCCGTTTTCGGCCCACCTTTCGACATCCCCGACCGGAGGCCTGCGTGATGCGATCCAGCGACCTGCTTCGAGCCGCGGCGTGCGGCGTCCTGCTCATGGGTGCGGGCGCCTGGGCCCAGCCCCGCGTCGACGACTTCCGCAGTGACGATCTGCCGCGGATCGTTGCCGATGACTCGCTCGGGTCGGATGTCCTGCTCGCAGAAGACATCGAGAGCGCGTTCGACGGGGCCGACTCCGTCTTCGCCGAGTCGGGTGACCGCGTTGTTTTCTTTCAGACGCCCGATGGGCCCGGCGTCTTGGCGACCGGGCGGGCCTCGTACGAC
Source organism: Phycisphaerales bacterium (assembly GCA_007124345.1). GTDB lineage: Bacteria > Planctomycetota > Phycisphaerae > Phycisphaerales > UBA1924 > SLFH01. The sequence goes on from SLFH01000124.1 coordinate 4,301, forward strand.
CCCAAAGCCGGAGACACCCGCGCCGGCCTGCTCGCCCGCAGGCTCGCGCTGACCGAGGCGACGCTGGAGGCCAAACGCCGGGTCGCCGCCGCGATCGGCGGGCTTTCCCTCGACGGACGCGAGGAGTTCGCCTCGCGCCTGAAGACAGTCGACCGGCGAGACAGCGGACGGATCGAGCTCGACCGCGAGATCGCCGACAGCGTGCGCTCGGAACTGAGCACGCTCGTCCGTGGGGCTGTGATCGAGCGGATCACCGACGACCCGATCGAGGGCGTGATCCGCGTGACGGTGGTCGCCTCGCCCCAGCTCCGCGGCGCTTCGCTCGACGCGATGGGTCGGGTGCGGGCGTACCGCTCGCTGGAAGACCTGTTCAACGAGATCGCCGATGAGCTCGAGCTCGGGCTGACACCGCCCAGCGGTGGCGTGGTCGCGCTGGTCGGTTCGCCCTCCCAGCGTGTCTGGGTGGGCTACGCGAGCGAGCCGGTGGGCAGCGACCTGGACGAGCGTTCGCGGTCGCTGATCGAGCGGGCCGCCTTCCGGCACGCGAGGCTCCACGCAGAACGAGGCCTGCTCGCCTCCATGACCGGCGAGCTGATCGAGAGCGAGGAGAGTCTCGAAACAAACCTCCGTCAGCGCGTCCGCGATGCAGACGAAGCGTTCTCCCGACTGGACTCGGGGTACGGACGCGCCGCGATCGACTCGCTGGTGCTGGACAGCCGCAGCGAGTCGCAGACGCGCGCCCGCGTTGACGGCACGCTCCCTGCGGGCGTCGAGCACGAGTCGTTCCTTTCTCCCGACGGGCTGTGGGCGCACCACATCGCGTGGCTGGTTGAGGCGGGACCCGAACCCCGGCGCCAGCGAGACGAAGTCGGACCCCGCTCGCCCGAGCCCGCGCCCGAACCTGTGCAGCCCCGCGTGCGGATGCGCCACGCCGGCGAGCCCTGCGACGACGCCGGCCAACCCGGCATGCGCCGCATCGAGGCGATGGGCGTCGGTGACTCGAGGCGAGCCGCGATCGAAGACGCCCTGCTCATCGCGGTGATTCAGGTCAACGGCGGGACGCTCCGCGCCGAGACCGAGGCGAGCACCGTCCTCCGCGAAGCGATCGACACGATGCGGGCCGGGCTTTCGAACGAACCCACCATCGAGCGCCTGACGCGCGACCGCATCACCGCGTCGACCAGCGGGCTGGTCAGCGGGTTCCGCATCATCGACGAGGGCGTTTCGGGAGAGACGCACGAGGTGGTGCTCTGCGTGGATGTGCCGGTGTTCGACCCGGATCGGCCGCGAGCGCAGGGCCCGGCGACGATCGCCGTGCTGCCCTTCACGGTCGGGCCGCTGGTCCAGCACGCGGATTCGGCCGAGCGTCTGGAGCGCGAGCTCGGGGCGGCGCTCAACCGGCGGCTCGTCGACGCGGGCCCGGTGCGCGTGCTCGACCGGCGGTTCGTCGAAGATGTGCGTCGTGAACTGGAAAGAACCCTCGGCGACGCCCGCGAGGGCCGCTCCCCCACCGACGAACTGGTCAAGGCGGGGCGGCGGCTCGGGGCGGACTTCGTCGTCGCGGGCGAGATCATCGCCTTCGACCACGAGGTGCGCTACCGCCAGAACCGCGCACGCCGCGCCGAAGAACGACTCGAACGCCTGACGGTCCGTATCGAGACCCGCGTGATCAATGTCGCGACCGGCGAGGTCGTCGGGGCCGAGTTGTTCAACCAGGAGTGGTCGACCAACGATCTCGCACGCCTCCGCTGGGGCGGGCGCACGCCGGACTACCCCGGCCACGCGGCCGACGCTGCGTCAGAAGCCCTCGCGCCGGCGCTCGCCCGCGTCGTGGCCGGGCGCGTGGCGGAGGGGCAGACGCGCGGGCCGAGCGGTCTGGACGACCGACCGATCGACGCGATCGTGCTCTCTGTCGGCGACCAGGTCGTGCTCGAACGCCTCGACCCGACGCTCGACCGGGGCGATGTCGTGCAGATCACCGAGAACCGGCGCGTCACCACGCGCAGCGGCGAGACGATCAGCGAACGCTTTGTCGTCGCCGAGGCCCGCGTCACCGGCGTGAGCGCCAGCGGCCGCACGGTGCTGGCGTCGATCATCGCCGGCGACCTCGGGGCGGTCCGCGAAGGGGCGTTGTGCGTCAGAAAGGCCGGTCGATGAAGCGGCTGCTCCTCGGAGCTCTGCTCGCCTTCGCGTTGTGTGTCGCGCCGCCGAGCGCAGGCGTCGCGATCGGTTCGCCCGTGCTCGGCGACTTCGATATCCCTTCGCAGCACCCCGCCAGGGCGAACGAGCTGCGACGGGTTTCCGATCCTCGCCGCGTTCGGATCGAGATGAACGCCGACCTCGGCGGGCCGGTCGTCCACGCCTCGGGCGCACAAGACGCGATCAACGCGGCGATCGACCACCTCGACCGTCGCCCCGGCGCGGTCTTTATCTCGACTGACGCCGGGATCGGCGTCGTGGGGATTGGCGGCGCGACCAACAGCGCCGCAGACGCGGGCAACCCCGTCGTCGCGGCCGAGGGCGCCCGCCTCGCGGCGATGGAGGCCTCGCTCGATGCACGCCGGCGGATCGCAGAACTCCTCGGCCGCCTCGGAGGTCGGGGGCGGGAGACGGTCACACAGCAGGCCTCGGCGCTGGACGGTTCCGGGGCCGACGCGGGCGCTTCGATGCGCCGGATGCTGCGCGGCGCCGTCGTGTACGACCGGCTGGAGACCTCAGACCCCGACGAGCGTCGGATCGTCATCGTCACCACGCCCCGCAGCGAAGGTCGCGTGCAGCAGGTCGCCCACGGGGTGATCGCCGCGTGGAGCATGGAGGCGGGGTTGACCGCGGTCTTCTCGCAGATCGGCGCCGACGCGTCGCCGGCCTCCGGCGCATGGGTCGTGGGCGTTGCGCAGAGCGGTGATGTCGCGTGGGTCGCGTACGGGGCGGCGCCGATCCGCCAGCACGCGGACTCTGGCGTGCAGCGCCAGCTCCGCGACGAAGCGTTCAGAGCCGCCGAACAGCGGGCGAGAAGGGCGATGGTCCAGGCGGTGCAGGGCGAGGCGATCGAGGCCCCCGAAGGCTTCGGCCCGCGCGTGCAACGGATCGAGCGGGAGATCGGCTCGCTGCTCGACCCCGACAGGAGCACCGGCAGAGCGATCGGGGGTATCGCCTCACGCGTCGCTGCTGCGGGCGTCAGCGAGGACCACATCCGCTCGATCACGCGCGGCGCGATGCCCGCGGGAGTGCAGCTGCGCACCTACACAAGCGCCGACGGCTCGTGGGCCCAGGCGGTCTGCGTGCTGACGCTGCGTTCAGAAGATGCTGCAAGGCGGCTCTCGGCCACGCTCGGCCGTGCGCCGCTCGGATCGCCGTCGAGGCTCGGCGTTCCGCTCCGGACCGGGGACGACGGGCTCTTGCTGCTCAACGATCGGGGCGAGCCTGTTCCCGCCCGCTGACGGGCTCGGCGTCGGGCGACTCGTTATCGGCCGGCTCTGTCGAGCCCGAGCGAGTGTCGGGCTCTGCGTAGGTCGTCCGCGGGACATCGGTCAGCAGGCGCAGTTTGCCCCACAGGAGCGACGCGACGCCCACACCCCCGACGAGCACGAACGCCCCCGCCTTCACGACTTTTCTCCGGTGGCCCGACAACGGTCCGCTCCTTGCGTTTCTGCCCCGAGGCTTCAGCCCGCCGGGTCGTTGGGATCGATACGCCCGCTGGTGACATGGCCGGTGAAGCCGTCGATCCGCAGCCAGTACGAGTCGACAGGGCCGTCGATCACGATCAGCCCACCGGTGGAGGGCGCGTTGCCCTGCGGCGTCGTGACGGGCGCGCCCATCTCGTCGAAGATCAGGACATTGCCGCCATCGATGTTGACCGAGCCCAGGCGGCTGAGCCCGAAGGTCGCGTCGGCGAGGTTCAGCTCCAAGCGGCCCGACGCACGGGTCGGCTCGAAGAGGACATCGTTCTCGATGTCCAGAACCGGGCCGTTGACCTCCAAGCCGAGCGTGGTGTTGGTCGCGACATCGAAGAGCATCGCCCGCCCACGCTGGAACGCCATCGCGTCGGACTGGATGTAGGTGATATCGGCGATCACGGCTCGGACGGCGGCGCGGGTCCGCAGCGAGTCGGCGCTGGCGACCTGCGGGATCACCATCGCCCCCATGATGCCCAGCACCGTGACAACGATGAGGACCTCGATGAGTGTGTAGCCGCGGAGGAAGCACGAAGAGTGCCGGCCCTTCGCCTCGCGACCGGTGTGCATCGTCCTGCGCCCTGACAACATCACGCTCTGCCTTCCGGGGGTCTTAGTTCCCCCGCTCGACCTGCTCGACCTGCGCCGAGCGACGGTCTTTGGTTTCCTCGCGCTCGTTCTCCCGCGGCTGATCGCGGAGTCGGACGGGGGGCATCTCGGTGACCTTGACGGTCAGACCGCTCTTGAGCTGGGCCTCGATCCGCTCCATGCGGCTCTCCAGACGCTGCATCTGGGCGATCATCTGCTTGCGCTGCTCTGCGGCGCTGATGAGCCCGCCTGATTGGGTCTGGGCCTGGGCCGGGTTGGAGGCCGGGCCCCCGTCCCTGAACAGGGCGGCGCCCATCACAAGGCCGAGGGCGAGAGCGGCGGCGGTCGGGGCTGCGAACTGACGGTTGATCCGGGCCATGCTGGTTCTCCGATCGTTACCTGGGCGATTTCGCTCAGGGCTTCGGGAAGGGCCTATCGGATCCGTCGAACCCCCCTGCCCAGACTCTTCCGGTAAAACCGTCAAAGATCCATCCGTGTGAAGTCTGGAACCCCGTGTCCGGGGTGCTGTCCAAGGCGATGACGCGACGGTTATCGCCCCCGACCCAGGTGTTGGCCGGGGCGGTGGAGAGGAAGTCTCCGCTGCCAACGAGCTCGCCCCAGGTGCCATCCCCCGCGGTGATGTTGGGGAACCCGCCCACCGTGCTGTAGTAGACCTCCAGCGCGTTGCGCAGGCGGGTCAACTCGTAGCTGGTGGTGTTGATCCGGGACTCGTCGGCCGAGTTCGCAAACTGCGGCGTGACGATCGCCGCGAGGATCCCGAGGATCACCACGACGATCAGGATTTCCACAAGGGTGAACGCTTTCCTGCGCCACTGCGACATGCGATCCCTCACTTCCTCACGCCCGGACCCGGAAGGGCCCGGTGCGGTCTCTCTCCAAGGGCTGGCGGGCCCGTTTCCGGGCCCGCCGCCGAGCGTTCAGTCCCCGTCCCTACCGCTTCACGCCGGCTTACAGGCCGATCGCGCCGAAGCGGCCGGTGGACTCGTCGTAACGCCAGGGGCCGTCGCCGGCGAAGTCGGTGACCGCATCAGCGTTCAGAGCGCCGGGGTTCGGGTGGCGGGGCGACGAACGAAGGTACTCGTTGTCGACCAGGACGCCGAAGGTGCCGCCCAGGGTGCCGTCCGTCGGGGCGGCCTGGAGCTGCGCCAGCGTCGGGTAGCTGCCCTCACGCTGACGGAAGAGCTCGATCTGGCTCTGGACCGAGCTGACCTGCGAGGCGATGTTCGACTCGCGGGCCTCGTCGGCCGCACTGGTGAACTGCGGGACGACGATCGCGGCAAGGATGCCGAGGATCACGACAACAATAAGGATTTCGACGAGGGTGAACGCGTTCTTCCGACGATTCCGCTTGCGCTGCATGCTGCGCCTCCTTAACAAGGGTTTGATCAAAACCCCGCTTCCGCAACCGTCCCGGGCAAACAAACCCGGGAGCGTCCGGCGGCAACTCCTCCCCGGCCGACGGACACCCGCGGCCCGGACGCAACACGCGTTCCGGTCACTGCCGCGGCACAGGTTGGATCGGCCCCCTTCAGCGGCGGGTTCACGCCCACACCCACCATCACCCCGGGACGGGTCCGCCTGTGCCGGATGCGGGCCCTGTGCCGACCGAGCGGCCCCGCGGGACGCGCAGGGGGCGTGCGTATCGGTCCTGACCGCGGTGTCGACAATCGGCCAGCCCGCCCACGCCGCGGTACCCTGCCCTCCCCATGGCGATGCTCTACTGCGGAATCGACGAAGCCGGCTACGGCCCACTCCTGGGCCCGCTATCGGTCGGCGTGTCGGCCTTCCGCGTCGGAGATTGGAACGAGGGCGACCCGCCTCCGGACCTCTGGCGATCGCTCGCGTCGGCGGTCTGCAAAGACGCCACCGGAGCCGAGAACCGACTGCCGATCGGTGACTCAAAGAAACTGAAGCTCTCTAACAGTCTGAAAACCCGCCACCCCCTGACGCACCTTGAGAGAACCGTGCTCGCGGTGTTGCGTCGGACGGGCGCAGATGTCAGAAATGACGCGCAGTTGTTCGAGACCCTCGGCGCTCGCTGGGGGCCGCAGCGTTGGTACGGGGGCGAGGCGGTCGCGATGCCGCTGGCCTCGGCGCCCGGTTCGGCGGGGATCGACGCCAACCTGCTCGGCGCCGCGTGCACGAAGGCGGGCGTCGAGCCGGTGCTCATGGGGTGCGCGTTGATCGACGAAACGGACTTTAACCGGCGCGTCCGGGAGGCGGGCACCAAGGCGGCCGCGGTCGGCGCTGGCGTCGCAGCGCACCTGCGCCTGATCGACGCACTCGCCCGCGAGCTGAGCCTCCCCGTCCGCGTGGTCTGCGACCGCCTCGGGGGCCGTACCGATTATCGAACCCTGCTCGAAGAGGCCCTCGGCCGCCCGGTCAAGGAGACCGACCGAACGCCCGCCTCCTGCCGCTACGACTGCGGCAACAGCCTCATCGTGATCTTCACCCCCGAGGCGGACGCGACGCACCTGCCCACCGCCCTGGCCTCGATGATCGCCAAACTGGTCCGCGAGCTGGCGATGCTCCGCTTCAACCGCCACTGGTCCGGTCTGCTGCCCGACCTCAAGCCCACGGCGGGTTATCGGCAGGACGCCAAACGCTGGCTGCTGGACGCGTCGCCCGCGCTGAGCCCCCAAGACCGCGAGGCGATGATCCGCATCGCGTGAGCCCGAGCCGGGTTACGCTTGGTCCGTGAAGCGGGAAGACGCCAAGCCCTATCTCGACCGCGCGGCCCTCGCCGCCCTCCGCGCGTCCGGCATGGTCGAGCCCAACCCGATGGTCGGGGCGGTGATCGTGCGCGACGCAGAGGTGATCGGGATCGGCCACCACCGACGCTTCGGCGATCTCCACGCCGAACGAGAGGCCTTGGAATCGTGCAGGAGGCAAGGCCACGACGCGGCCGGGGCGACCATGCTCGTCACGCTCGAGCCCTGCAGCCACACCGGCAAACAGCCCCCCTGCACCGAGGCGATCCTGCAGGCCAAGATCGCGAAGGTCGTTTATGCCCGGCCGGACCCGGGCGAGGTCTCCGGGGGCGGGGCGGCTCTGCTCCAGGAGGCGGGGGTCGAGACCGAGCTCTGCCTCGACAGCCCGATAGCGACGCATCTGTCCGATCCGTTTGTAAAACGCGTCCGCACCGGCCTGCCATGGGTGATCGCCAAGTGGGCCCAATCGATCGACGGCAAGATCGCCACACGCACCGGGGCTTCGCAGTGGATCTCGAACGAACGCTCGCGCCGGCGAGTGCATGGGCTTCGCGCGAAAGTCGACGCGATGGTCACGGGGATCGGCACCGTCGTCTGCGACGATCCGATGCTTACCGCCCGCGGCGTGCGCCGCATCCGGTGCGTCGCCAAACGAATCATCGTCGATACGCAGATGGACACGCCGCTGGACAGGGCCCTTGTGCGCACAGCGCGGCAGGCGCCGACGATCCTCGCCTGCTCGAAGGATCTGGCGGTGGCGCAGATCATGGTCGACCGGCGTCAGGAACTTGAAGCGGCCGGCGTGGACATCATGGGCGTGCCCGACCGCCTGAACGGCCGCCTCGACCTCGAGCTGATGCTTCGGGCCCTGGCCGACCGGCACGGGGTCTCGACGGTGATGCTCGAAGCGGGGCCGGGCCTCCTCGGCGCGTTCTTCGCTGCCGACCTCGTCGACGAGGCGTTGGTCTATGTTGCGCCGATGGTGATGGCCGACGACGAGGCAAGAACCGCCGCGATCGGGCACGCGGCGCCGCAACTCAGCGACGCGAGGCGCTACAGGCTGGCGCATGTCAAGCGACTCGGCGAGGATGTGGAGCTGCGATACAGGCGCGTTGTTGAGGCTTGAGGGACGCCCGGTTCCTTCATGGACCGTGGCACAGGCGTCTCGCCTGTGCGGAAGCGCTGTCACCCAAAACACCTCGCGATGTTCGCCCGGGCGAGACGCCCTAGCCACGGACGCTGACAGCGATTTCAAGCCTGCAGAAACCTCAGCCCCTGCTGCACGGCCGCTTCGAGCATCGTCTCGCCCGCTTCGCCGATCGCCTGCACCGAGAGCTTCGTGCCCGGCTCGGTGTGCGCCGATCTGACCATCGCCAGGGCGATCAGCTCGCCGCCGAGCATCGGGCTGATCGTCGAGCTTGTCACCGCCCCCACCGGCTTCGCGCCTTCGACTGTGCCCGCCGGCACGATCGCCGCGCCCGTCTCTGGCTGCGGCCCGGGATCTCCGGGCGCGATAGCTCCCAGCGAAGGGAAACGAAGCGCGACGATCCGTTGTTTCACCCCGCCCCGCGAGTGCATCCTCGCCACAACCTCCTGCCCGAGATAGCACCCCTTGGTGAACGAGACGCGGTCCTCCACCACGCCCGTCTCGTGAGGCAGCGAATCGGGACCGAAGTCGATGTAGTACACCGGCGTTCCCGCCTCGATCCGCGCGATGTTGAACGCCGCCCAGCCGATCGGGCGCAGGCGGAAGCCCCCCGCTGCTTCGCCCGCTTGCTCGCGCTCAACGCGGGCCGCGCCGTGCTCGGAATGGCCCGTGCGGACGAGCGTCTCGAAGACCTCTTCGACGCCGCCGATCGGCATGGTTAGATGCAGGCCGCAGGTCCCGGTGAGATCGTCGCGCTCGACGACGACCCGGTGCCCCGCGACGCGGAGCACGCAGCCCGAGCCGGGCTGGAGCGCCGAAGGCGTTTCGCCTTCAACGAGCTCAGCGCACGCTTCGAGCAGAAACGGCCCGGTCGGCCCGTGCAGCCCGAAGCGGTGCAAGTCCGACGAGCGATCCTTGATCTCGGCCTCTTCAGTGAAGACAAATTCGGTAAGGGTGGAAACCAGCCGCTCCGCGGCGTGGCAATCGACATCCACCAGCATCCGGTCGCCGAGTTCGATCAGTCGCAGGTCCGCGTCGATGCGTCCCTTGCGGTTCAGCCAGAACGAGCGCCGGGTCTGCATCGGCCCAACGCCCGCGAGGGGCGCCGTCAGCATGCGGTTGAGGAAGTCGACGCGGTCGGCGCCGGTGATCTCGATCACGGC
>SLFH01000027.1 GCA_007124345.1 Phycisphaerales bacterium
ATCCGGCCGGCCCGACACTGACAGAAGCCGGGCGCGAACGGGGGGCGCGCCTGCGGCGCAACCACCTGCTCTGGGAGCAGTACCTGATCTCCCACGCCGATGTCGCCCCCTCGCATGTCGACTGGTCGGTCGACCAGGTCGAGCATGTGCTCTCTGAAGACCTTGTCGCCCAGCTCGAACGGGCGCTCGCATCACGAGGCATCGCCCCGCCAACGCCGGCGGAGGGCGGCAGGTGATGCCCGAAGCCCTGCACAACTTCATGGTGCTCGATTTCGCGCCGCTCCTGGCCGGGCTGCTTGCGGCGGTCTCGTGCGGGCTTTTGGGCAACTTCCTGGTGCTCCGCAAGCTCAGCCTCATGGGCGACGCGATCTCGCACTCGGTCCTGCCGGGCCTGGTCATCGCGTTCCTGATCGCCCAGTCGCGCGCGCCCGTGCCGATGCTGCTGGGGGCGCTGGCGGCGGGCGTTGCGACCGTCGTCCTCGTCGAGTTGCTCAAACGCCTGGGCAAGCTCGAACCAGGGGCGGCGATGGGCGTGGTCTTCTCCGTTTTGTTCGCGCTCGGCGTGCTGCTGCTCGAGCACGGCGCCCTCCGCGGGATGGACCTCGACGCCGACTGCGTGCTGCACGGGCAGATCGAGTACCGCATCTGGGCCGCGGCGCCCGCTGACCTCACCGCTTACCTCTCGATCGAGACATGGGCGACAGCGCCGGTGCAGCTCCGGATCCTGCTGATCTCGCTGGTCGTTTCGGCGGTCTTTGTGACGCTGTTTTTCAAGGAACTCCGGATCTCGTCGTTCGACCCGCAGGCGTCGACGGCGGCGGGCATCAGCGCCCCGGTCATGCACTACGCCCTGATGATCGTGGTCGCGGTCGCGACGGTCGCGTCGTTCGAGGCGGTGGGGTCGATCCTGGTGATCGCGATGCTGATCTGCCCGGCCGCGACGGCCAGGCTCCTGACCGACCGCCTGAAGTCGCAGCTCTGGGTGAGCGTCGGCGTCGCGGCAACCTCGGCGGTCGGCGGGTACTACGCCGGGGCGTTCGTCCCCAGGCTCTTCGGGCTCGACGCGGTCAACGCGGCCGGGGCAATCACGGTCGTCTCGGGGCTGCTGCTCCTCCTGGCGGTGCTCTTCTCGCCCTGGCACGGCGTGATCGCGCGGGCCGTGCGCCGCCGGAAGGTCCGCCGGGATGTCCTCCGCGACGACCTGCTCGGGGCTCTGTACCGCATCGAGGAATCCGGCGAGGGCGGTGCGAACCTCGCCGACCTCCGGGCCGTGCTGGGATCTGGCGCGCAGCTCGCCGTCCGCACGGCGTCTCGCCAGGGGCTGGTGGCCGGCGAGGGGGAGCGGGTGGGCCTGACGGAAAAGGGCCGGGCCGAGTCGGCGGGCCTGATCCGGCGACACCGTTTGTGGGAGCACTACCTCGTCGGCGAGGCGGGCTTCCGCCCCGACCATGTCCACGAGACGGCCGAACGCCTCGAACACCTCCGCGAGGAAACGCCGCGCAAGGGTCCGGATTCGGACCCCCACGGCCGCCCGATCCCGCCGGAGTCGGAGGCGGAGGGGACGGGCCCCGACCGCCCCGGCGCATAAAAACGCCCCGCGAGGGGGCGTCAGTGGGCGCGGCAGGATTCGAACCTGCGAAGGCATACGCCAACAGATTTACAGTCTGTCCCCTTTGGCCACTTGGGTACACGCCCGGGACCCGGCTGGCGGCCAACCGGGAAGGGAGCATTTCTAGCCTCGTCCACGCCCTCCGGCAACGCGCAGGGCCCCCGTTGTCCAATACACTGCCCTGATTCCGGAGCCAAGATGGACCTCGAAACCCACATCCGCCAGTCCCTCACCGACGCCCGGGACGACCTCAAGACCCTGCTGGAGGACCACGCCGCCTCAGACCGCCTCGCCGACCTCGCCCGGAGGATCGCCGACTGCTTCGAGGCGGGGGGAAAGGTGCTGCTCTGCGGCAACGGGGGCTCGGCCTGCGACGCGATGCACGCCGCCGAGGAGTTCACCGGCCGCTACCGCGACGATCGTCGCCCCCTCCCCGCCCTCGCCCTGACCGACCCGGGGCACATCACCTGCACGGCCAACGACTACGGGTACGAGCGGGTCTTCAGCCGCGCCGTCGAGGCGCTCGGCCGGCCGGGTGACATCCTGATCGCGCTCTCGACCAGCGGCAACTCTGAGAATGTGCTGCGGGCGGTCCAGGCGGCGGGCGCGCTTGGGATCACGACCGCCGCCTTTCTCGGCAAAGACGGCGGACGCCTCCGCGGCAGGTGCGATCTGGAGTGGATCATGCCCGGAGGAACGGCCGACCGCATCCAGGAACTGCACATGCTCAGCCTGCATGTGCTGATTGAGGCGGTCGAGCGCCTGGTCGTGCCCGAGAACTACCGGCACACGGACGCTCGGATGTAGACGCACCACGCCGCGGGAAGGAACGCCGAAGTGCTCGGATGGTTCAAGAAGAAGAAGCCCGAAGGCGAGCCGCTGGCGCAGTGGGGCGAGGCCCGGCCCGACGGAGCCGACACCTCCGCTGCGCCGACCGGCGAGGCGCCGGAGGCCCCGCTCGCAGAGAGCGCCAAGTCCGAGGGCGTGTGGCTGGCGCTCTTTGCAAACTTCGACGAACCGATCCGTTTCGAGCCCGTCACGGCGCTCGCGGAGTCGTTCACGCAGGGCGAAGACCGGGCCGCGTTTGCGGCGAAAAGACTCGGGACGCGTGACGGCAACCTCGTCCAGATCCTGCTCGACGAAAAGGCGTACGCCAAGGGAAAGGCCGACATCACGCTAGCGGCCGAGCAAGCCTGCGAGCGGCTCAAGGGCGTGCTGGGCGGAATGCTGCAGCCCGGGGAATACGCCGGGGTCGCCTACCCCGACAGCGAGGGCGGCGTACATCAACTCCTGCTGACACCGCTCGACCATGAGTCGCAAGAGCCGTCGGAGGCCCGCATCGACCCGGGCGAATCGGGCGAACCGGTCATGACGATCGCGGCGCCAGAGCCCCGCGAGCCAGACGCCGACCTCTGATCGCTGGGGCAATGTGGTACTGGCGGCTCGCCCGCCAGTGTTCCGGGAATTCGCGCGACTTGTGCTCGATGCATCCGTGACAGGAGACACCGGCGGGCGAGCCGCCAGTGGCACAGTCCCGCCGAGCCCCCTCCTGCGTACAATGAAGCGATACACGGAGGCCGATTATGCCGTATTACACCAAGCTCGGAAATCTCCCCAGGAAGCGTCATGTGCAGTTCCGTCGTCCAGACGGCGCGCTGTACTCCGAAGAGCTCTTCGGAACCGAGGGCTTTGTCGGGCCGACCAGCACGCTCTACCACATCCACCCGCCGACGCAGGTCTCGGGCTGGAAGAACCTCTACACCACCAAGCCCGAGTATGTCGAGTCCGGCGTCATGCGCATGCGCCACGCCAAGACCGCCGACATGAAGCCCAAGGGCGACCCCGTCACCGGGCGCATCGTGCTCTACGGCAACGCCGATGTCGAGATGGGCATCTGCACCCCAGAAGCCGCGATGGACTACCACTTCAAGAACGGGCAGGGCGACGAGTGCCTGTTCGTCCACTACGGCACCGGCACGCTGTTCACCATGTTCGGCACGCTCAAGTTCGGGCCCAAGGACTACATCGTCATCCCCAAGGGGACGATCTATCAGATGGTCTTCGACGAGCGCCCCGACGACGGGTCTGACAACGAGAAGTTCGCGGGCAAGAGCAAGGCCGAGATGCCCTACGGGCGGTTCCTCTGCTTCGAGACCGCCAACGCCAGCCACATCCTCCCGCCGCCCCGCTACATGTCGAAGCAGACGGCGCAGTTCCTCGAGCACGCGCCCTACTGCGAGCGCGACCTGCGCATCCCCGAGCCCCCGCTGACCTTCGACGAGGCCGGCGAGTTCGAGGTGCGGATCAAGGCCCGCGACAGCGTCCACAGCTACATCTACAACTACCACCCGCTGGATGTCGTCGGGTGGGACGGCTGCTATTACCCCTACTGCTTCAACATCGACGACTTCGCGCCGATCGTCGGGCAGTTGCACATGCCCCCGCCGATTCATCAGACTTTCGAGGGGCACAACTTCGTCATCTGCTCGTTCTGCCCCCGAATGCTCGACTTCCACCCCGAAGCCATCCCGATCCCCTACAACCACTCCAACATCGATTCCGACGAGATCCTCTACTACGTCGAGGGCGACTACGGCGCACGCCGAGGGATCGAGATCGGCTCGATCAGCCTCCACCCACAGGGCATCCCCCACGGGCCCCACCCGGGCACCGTCGAGAAGTCGCTGGGCAAGAAATACACCAACGAGCTCGCCGTCATGTGCGACACCTTCCGCCCGATGTTCCCCACCAAGGCGGCGGTCCAGATCGACGACGAGAGCTACCCCGAGTCGTGGCGCCAGGACCACCACGCGCCGCTGGAGAACCGCAACGGCGCCCACCAGCCCAAGCCCTCGGCCGCGCCCGCCTCGCCCGATCAGGCTTGACCAAGCCTGACCATCGGTCGGCAGACATGCCTCTCCACACCGGCGGACTTTCCGCCGGTGTTTTTCTTTGTTCAACCGACAAGCGATGCGCCGCGCCCGGGCTGGGCGCAGGCGGATCGAACACAGGAAGGCGTGTATCTCCGACAGTTTTCCGCGCCGGGTTGTGGGCCTGCGAACGGTCGGGTAGCATCGGCGCCCGCGGACGCCACGGACCGGCGTCCACCCCCGACCCCCCATCGCACGCCGCCCAGCGCGGCATGCACGAGGCGACGCCTTGCCCCCCTGCCGCCGCCAGCACAGACGCTCCCTGCCCGCGGCCTTCTCCGTCGCGGCGTTGATGGTCGTCTGCGGCTCGGCCCTCGGTCAGGCGATGCCGGACCCCCTGGACATCACCGGACGAGACTTCGCCGGTGTCAGGCTTCCCCTGGCGCCGTCGAGCGAACCGGTCTCCTTGGCCGCGCAGCGGGCGTGGGCGTGGGAAGAGGGCGGGGTCAGGCGCCTGGCGCTGGTTGGGGACGTTTCGGTCCGGATGGGCGGCTTCCGGTTCGAGGCCGCCCGGGCTGTCGTCTGGATGCAACGGCTCGACGAGACGCACAACGGACGCCCCGTCCACCAGATTTTCGTCTACTTCGACCGCGTCGCGACGCCGACCGCCTCGCCCTCGGTCGCGGTCTCGGCCGATCGCCTCCCCGTCGAGGGCGTGGTCGCCCCCGCCCAGTCGATCCAGCTCGCGGCCGACAGGCTGGATCAGGGCCGCCCGACCGATCGATCGCTCGCGGTGTTCGTCCGCGAGGGCGAACGGGAGCTGGCCGACCACCTGAGGCGGACGCTCGGCCTGCCCGCCCTGCGTGGCGTGGTCCGACGCGACCCGGAGGTGCCGGGCACGACCATCCGGCCCGGCATCGATCGGCCGTTCGACCCCGAGAGCGAAATCGTCCCGCCCGAGCGGCTGACGGGCGTCCTGGAGGCGCTGCCACCCGACACGGTGCGCGAGCCGATCTTCGCCGACAACGCCGTGATCTCGTTTTCCGCCGGCGACATCACGATCGTCACGGAGGAGGACGAGAACGCGGTGATCCTTTCGGGGGGCGTCGCGGTCTTCTCGCAGGAGCAGGCTGGGGGCAAGACGCTCCAGATCGCCGCCGACCGAGCGGTCGTCTTCCTCCCCCCGGGCGACATCGCCTCGCTGGGCGGGCTCCGGCCAGACGAGATCCGCGGGATCTACCTCGAAGGGGGCGTGACCGCGACCGACGGGCAGTACTCGATCCGCGGCCCGCGCGTCTATTACGACATCGCCGAAGACCGCGCGATCATCCTCGACGCCGTCTTTTGGACCTTCGACGCCGCCCGTTCGATGCCCTTGTACCTGCGGGCCGCGGCGATCCGCCAGGAATCGTCCGATCAGTTCCGCGCCGAGCGCATCCGGCTCGCCAACACCGGCTTCGCCCGCCCCCACCTGAGCATCGGCGCCGACCGCGTGACGCTCACCCGCAGCGGCGGCGGCGAGGAGATCATCGACGAGGAGGGCGCGCTCGTCCGCGAAGGCGAGACCTACCACGCCAAAGCGTCGAACATCACGCTGCGGGCCGGGGATGTCCCATTTTTCTTCTGGCCCAGTTACTCGGGCGACCCGACCGCCTTCCCCCTGCGCCGCATCGCCTTCGCGTCATCGGGCGCCACCGGCGACAATGTCCGCACCGGGTGGGACCTCGGCGCACTCCTCGGAGTCGAGACGCCCGACGAGTGGGATGTCGAACTGCTTGTCGACGCCTACTTCGATCGCGGCGACTTCGGCTTCGGCCTCGGCCTGGACACGAACTGGGAGTACGACAACCTTCGGGGCGAGCTCTTCGGCTACGTCCTCCCCTCAGACGACGGCACCGACATCACCCGGACCGGCGCCCGCAGGTTTTTCGACAGCGAGACACGCGGGATGATCCTCGGCGAGCAACGCTGGGACCTCGCCGACGGGTGGACCCTCTGGGCAGAGGTCGGCTATGTCTCCGACGAGACCTTCGTCGACTCGTTCTTCGACGAGCTGGGGACCAACCGACGGGACTTCCTGACCGGGGGCGTCCTCGCCAGAACCCGCGACAACACCCAGCTCGCGATCGAAGCCCGCGGCTCGCTCAACGACTTCCCCGTCAACGAGTACACGCTCCAGACACCGGGCTATGTCGTCGAGAAGCTCCCCGAGATCCGTTATCTGCGCCTGGCCGACGACCTGCTCCCCCAGATCGAGCCCGGCTTGCTCACCTACTTCAGCGAGTACCGCGCCGGCATCCTGCGCCAGAACTTCGCCGACCCCGTTGCCTCCGAGTTCGGCTACACCTTCACCAGCGCGTCGCAGGCCGCTTTCGGCATCGACCCGAACGAGTCCATCGCCGATCGCCTGCGCCGCGAAGGGTTCACCTCAACCTCGGTCGCTCGCCTCGACACCCGACACGAGCTGGTCGGCTCGCTCAAGCCCGGCGTGTTCAACGTCAACCCGTTCCTGATCGGGCGCGTGACGCACTGGGACGAGCGATTCGAAGAGTTCAGCCCCGACGAGCGGGAGAAGACCCGCTGGTGGGGCGCCGCGGGCCTGCGCATCGGAACCACGATCTCCAAGGTCGACGACGAGGCGGAGAGCCGCCTCCTGGACATCCACCGGATGCGCCACATCATCGAGCCGAGCGTGACGGTGATGCACGCCGCCACAACGATCGAAAGGGGCGACATCCCCGTCTTCGACAACGATGTCGAGAACCTGATCGAGGGCACGATCTTCCGCTTCGGGCTCGACCAGACCTGGCAGACGCGTCGCGGGGGCCCGGGGCGCTGGCGCACCGTCGATATCTTCCGCCTCAACTCCGAGGTGGTGATCTCCGAGGACACCGGCGACAACGCCGTGATCGGCCGATTCTTCCAGGACCGACCCGAGCTCTCCCGCCCCGGCGACTTCGCCCGCGTCGAGGGTGTGTGGCAGGCGACAGACGCGATCTCCTTCGCCGGCGAGACCATCTACGACTTCGACACGAACCAGCAGGCCCGCTCCAGCGCCGGCGTGCTGATCGATCACTCCCCGCTCTCGAGCACGAGCATCGAGCTCCGCTACATCAATCCGATCGACTCGACCACGCTCGACGCGATCACCAGCCTCATGGTTTCTGATAAATACGCTCTGCTCGGCAGCACCTCGTACGATGTCGACGCCAACGACTTCCGGCGCTTCACCGGGGTCGTGCGGCGCGAGTTCGCCGACCTCTTCTTCGGCTTCAGCATCAGCTACGACAACATCCGAGACACCACGAGCGTCGGCATCGTCCTCCAGCCAAAGGGCTTTCGCGGACGGGGACTGGCCATTCAGGGCATCGGCTCGCAGACCGGCGGCTTCGGCGCCCGCTAACACCAGGCCCCAACCCCGCTCACTGCTCAGACCCGCCGCAATGCCAGCATCAGGTCGACCTGCCCACGGGGCCTCTGCACGGCCCGCGCGATCTCATCGGCACCCACCCCCCGGTCGGCCATCTCGTAGACGCGGGATCGCACGGGGTCGGCGCCGTCGCCGGGCGCCTCACGCTCGGCGCGATCCGCAACATCCCTGGGCGGATGGGAGGCGGGAGGGGCCGCCCGCCTCAGCCTGTACAGCTCGTCGATTCGTCGGTCCGCCTCCGCCAGCAGCATCTCCAGGCGTGAGGCCTTGTTGTCGAGCTGCGCCGAGAGACGCTCGATCATGTCCAGCGTCTCTGCGGCGGCGAAGTCGACACTCGCCCTGCCCCGCTTAGCCGCGTCCTCGCGGACACCCTGGATCTGCTCGCGGGGCGTGCCGCGGTCCTCGCGCCGGGCCGCAGAACGCCGGTACGCCCGCAGCAGCGTGTACAGCAGCACCACGAACCCGAAGATCGCGAGATAGGTCGGGATGTTGCCCCAGCCCTCGCCCGGTTCGGGCGGCGGGATCGCACGGGACTCGACACCGGTCGTCGCACCGGACGCTTCCTGGCCCGTGCCGGTCTGCGACGCGGCCTCGGACTGTTCTCCGGGTTGTTGTCCGTCCTGCGCAGGCTCGAGCCGTGCATCGGCGCTGTTCCCGGAGGTTGGGGCGGGCTCGATCTCGGCGCGGTCGACCGGCGCCGGGGGGCCGGCGGGTTCGTGCATCGAGATGGAAGCGCCTTGCTGGGACATCTGCACCCTGAGACTAGTATCGGACCATGGCGCCGGAAGGCAACATCCGTCAACCCGAGAAGAAAGTGCCCGGCGTCCGCCGGATCGTCTCGGCGTGGCGCACCCTGCACCCCGACACAGACCGCCCGACGCTGGTGGCCTGCTCAGCCGGCGCCGATTCGTCGGCGCTGCTCCTGGCGCTTCGGACCGCGACCGACCGGCTGGTGGCGGCCCACATCCGCCACGACCTCCGTCCCGACCCAGAGACCGAGGCCGACCTCAACGCCGCTCGCTCGCTCGCCGAGTCGCTCGGGATCCCGTTCCGGCACGAGATGGTCCGCGTGCGCGAGCTCGGCGGGAACGCCGAGGCGGAGGCCCGCGGGGCGAGGTACGCGGCGCTCCTGCGCATCGCGTCGGAGGAAGACTGCGCGAGCATCGCCCTGGCCCACCACGCCGACGACCAGCTCGAGACGGTGTTGATGGCGCTCTTCCGCGGCGCGGGGCCGGGTGGGCTGTCAGGCATGACGCCGAGCCGCACCGATCCTGAGAGCGGCGTTCGGTTGATCCGGCCGATGCTGCGCGTGCGCCGGGCGGAGGCGGAGGCCATCTGCCTCGCCTGCGGCTGGGCTTGGCGCGAGGACGCGACCAACCGAGACACCGACCGCCTGCGGGCCGGTCTGCGCCACTTGGTGATCCCACAGTTACTGGAACTCCGCCCTGACGCCCCACTGCGGGCCTGCGACGCCGCGGATCTGCTGCGGGGCTGTCAGGAACTCATCGAGCGGGAAGCGGCGGAACTGGTCGAAAAAGCCGAATGCCGGGGCGCGACAGCCCGGCTCGATCGTGGGGCCGCGAGGCAGTCTTCACCCGTCGTGCTGGGCCAGTGGATCCGCGACGAGCTGCGCCGGATCTCTGGCGGCGCCGGGATGGACAAGGTGCGGGCGAGGGAGGTCGCCAAGGTCTGCCGCGCGATCGCGGACGGCTCGGGCGAGGTCAGGGTGTTTACGCTGGGGCCTGGGGTGGTCAAGGTGCTGCGGGAGCACATCGACGTCGAGCCCGCTGAGCCGAACAGCAAGGAGCCTTCATGAAGCCGTCCTCCGTAACCGTCGCGCTGGTCGGTCATTGCGGCGCCGACGCCTCGTCGCTGAAGCGGCTTGTTTCTCGGGTCGACAAGCGGGCGACGGCGGTCCGTGTGAACGACGAAGCCTCGCTGCGTGATGCGATCGACTCGGCGGCTGTCATGCTCGTCAACCGTGCGCTCGACGGGTCGCTGGGGACCTCCAGCGGGGTGGAGCTCATCCGAACGCTCGCGTCAAACCGCGGCAACAGCCCGCTCCCTGCACTGCTCTTGGTGAGCAACTATGCTGACGCCCAGGAAGAGGCCGAGGCGGCGGGCGCGATGCCCGGCTTCGGCAAGTCCGATCTCCGCGGGTCCGAGGCGGCCTCGCGACTGGAAGCGGCGCTGCGTGCGGCGCGGAGCTAGACCGAACCCAAGGAGCCTTCGGCGTGATCGATCAGCACATCGGCGTTCAGGAGTACCGCAAGCGTCGCGAGGCCCTGCTGCGATCGCTCAAAGGGACGGTCGGCGTGGTGTTCGCGGGCGAGGGGGCGCCGCCTCTGGTGGGACGATGGTCGCCGCACCAGCACTTCTATTACCTCACGGGGATGAAGGCCGAGCACGGGGCGGCGGTGCTCTTTGACCCCAAGAGCCCGGACCCGACAAACCGGTGCATTCTGTTGCTCAAGCCGCGGGACCCGGAGACCGAGGCGTGGGAAGGCTACCGCGAGAGCATCAGCGCCGAGCTGCGCGCCAAGACCGGGTTCGACCGGATCCGGCGGACGGACATGCTGCCCCGGCTGCTGCTCGGCGCTGCGCGCCGGTCCAAGCGGCTGGCCTGCCTGCACCCGTTCTCGACGCACAAGGCGCCGGTTTCGCCGGATCTTGCCGTCTTCCGCGAGGTTTCCCAGCGTGTGGTCGGCGTGAGCATCGAGGACCAGACGGATCTCATTCCGTCGATGCGTGCCGTCAAGTCGCGGGCGGAGCAGGGGCTGATCAAGAAGGCGATCGAGGCGACGGCGGCGGGGCTGGAGGCGATGCTCGCCCGCCTGGAACCCGGCGTGAACGAGGCGACGCTCCAGACCGTGCTCGAAGCGACCTTCCGTGAGAAGGGCGGGACGGGCGCGGCGTACAACCCGATCGTCGGCGCCGGGCTCAACAGCACCGTGCTGCACTACAACGACAACGACCGCGTCGCCAACGATGGCGACCTCCTCGTCGTCGACGCGGGCGCGGGCGTCGGCGGCTACGCCTCGGACATCACGCGGACCTACCCCGTCTCGGGCAAGTTCACCAAGCGCCAGCGCGAGATCTACTCGACCGTGCTCAAGGCGCAGGAGGCGGCGATCCGGGCGATCAAGCCGGGCGCCGAGATGCACGAGGTCGACGGCGCGGCCCGGGCCGTGATCGAGAAGGCGGGCTTCGGCGACGCGTACATCCACGGGATCGGCCACCACCTCGGGCTTGAGGTGCACGACGCAACGCCGCTGGGCCCGCTGGCGCCCGGGCACATCGTGACGATCGAGCCGGGGATCTACCTGCCCGACGAGAAGCTCGGCGTGCGGATCGAGGACGACATCCTCGTGACGCCGAAGGGATCGAGCAATCTCTCGGCGGCGATCCCCAAGAGCGTCGAGGAGGTTGAGGCGCAGATGAAGCGGGCGCGGGGGGCTCGCGCCCCGGGTGCTGGGAGTGGGGCGCGGGGCGCAGGGTAGGGCGAAGAGTTGGCAGCCACGGGCGGGGCGCCCGCGCCACGAGCGTTGGTAGGAACACGGCTCGGAAGGGCGTGCTGTCTGTGGCGGATCAGCGGAGCAGCGGTTTGAGGTAGATTGCGGTGTGGCCCTTTGCGGCTTTGACGATCGCTTCCGGGGGGCCGGAGGCGATGACTTCGCCGCCTTTGTCGCCGCCTTCTGGGCCGAGGTCGATGATCCAGTCTGCGGATTTGACGACATCGAGGTTGTGCTCGATGACGACGACGGTGTTGCCGGCGTCGACGAGGCGGTGCAGGACGCCGGTGAGCTTTCGGACATCCTCGAAGTGCAGGCCGGTGGTCGGTTCGTCGAGGATGTAGAGGCAGTTTGCGTAGGCGCCGGGGTTGTTCTTTGTGCCGCCGCCCTTGCCGAGTTCGGTGGCGAGTTTGACGCGTTGGGCCTCGCCGCCTGAGAGCTGTGTGGAGGGCTGGCCGAGGGTGATGTATTCGAGGCCGACATCGCGGAGGCACTCTGCGAAGCGGAGGATTTTGGGGTGGGCCTCGAAGAAGGAGCAGGCGTCCTCGACGGTCATGGCGAGGACATCGGCGATGGACTTGCCGCGGTAGGTGACCTGGAGTGTTTCGCGGTTGTATCGTGCGCCGTCGCAGAGTTCGCACTTGACATAGACATCGGGGAGGAAGTGCATCTCGATCTTTTTGACGCCCTGGCCCTGGCAGGCCTCGCAACGGCCGCCGCCGTTTTTGGCCGAGACATTGAAGGAGAAGCGTCCGGGTTTGTAGCCGCGGATGCGGGCTTCTTTGTTTTGCGAGAAGAGGTTGCGGATCTCGTCGAACACGCCGGTGTAGGTCGCGGGGTTCGAGCGGGGCGTGCGGCCGATGGGCGATTGGTCGACCTCGATGACGCGGTCGATCTGGTGCAGGCCGTTGACGCGGGCGTGGGCGCCGGGGATGTCTCGCGAGCCGAGCAGGTGCTTGCGTGCGGCCTTGAGCAGGATGTCGTTGACGAGCGTGCTTTTGCCCGAGCCGGAGACGCCGGTGACGGCGATAAGGCCGCCGAGCGGGAAGGCTGCGTCGACGCCTTTGAGGTTGTTCTGCTTTGCGCCTTTGACGATGATGGCGCGTGATTCGGAGATTTCTCGCCGGGACTCGGGCAGTTCGACCTTGCGCCGGCCCGCGAGGTAGTCGCCGGTGAGCGATTCGGGCGAGGCGCAGATGTCGGGTTCGGCGCCATGGGCGACGACGCGCCCGCCGTGGACGCCGGGGCCGGGGCCGATGTCGAGGATGTGGTCTGCGGCGCGGATCATCTCCTCGTCGTGTTCGACGACGATGACGGTGTTGCCGATGTCGGTGAGGTGTCGGAGTGTGCGGATGAGGCGGTCGTTGTCGCGCGGGTGGAGGCCGATGGTCGGCTCGTCGAGGACATAGCAGGCGCCGACGAGGCCGGAGCCGACCTGTGTGGCGAGGCGGATGCGCTGGGCCTCGCCGCCGGAGAGGGTCTGCGTGCGCCGGTCGAGCGAGAGGTATTCGAGGCCGACGCTGGTGAGGAATCGGAGTCGGTTGCCGACCTCGCGGAGGATGGGCTCTGCGATCTGCATCTGCTCGCCGGTGAGGCGGAGGTTCTCGACGAAGGCGATGGCGTCGTCGATGGTCAGGCGGCTGAGCTCGCTGATGTTGAGCATCGTGCCGTCGTGCTTGGGGCGGCCGATGACGGTTTTGCCGAAGGCGCGGGAGGTGTCGGCCGTGTGGTCGCTGGTGAGCTGCACATGCAGGGCCTCGATGCGGAGGCGGTCGCCGCTGCAGACGGGGCAGGGCTTCTCGGCCATGTACTGGTGCATGTGGTCGCGGGCGCACGAAGACTCGGTTTTCTCGAACCAGTCGGCGCACATCTTCAGGACGCCGGGCCAGGTGGCGCCGTAGACGGACTCGTCCTGGGCCGTTGTGCCGTGCATGAAGACGCGGAAGAGGTCTTCGTCGAGCGAGCCGATGGCCGCGGACTGCGGGACGCCGAAGGCGCGGCAGAACCAGCGGACTTTCTTCGGATAGACCATGCCGCCGGGGCCGTTGTGCTTCCACGCGGCGATCCCGCCACGGACGATGTTCCGCTCGGGGTCGGGGACGAGCAGGCCTTCGTCGAACTCGAGGATGGCGCCGAGCCCGTGGCAGGTCGGGCACGCGCCGAAGGGGGAGTTGAAGCTGA
>SLFH01000174.1 GCA_007124345.1 Phycisphaerales bacterium
GGCGGTGGTAGCGCGAGAGGTCGGGGTGGCTCTGGTCGGGCGGGGTCATTCGGCAGGTGGAGGGTAGAGCGTCGGTTTGTGCGCGAGGGTCGAAGGCGGTGTTTGCGCCCGGGTGCATGCGCCTGCCGCTCCGGCGGGCTGGGGGTGTTGGCACGCGGATTGATCTGGTCTCTTGCACGGCGTGCTGATTGCGCGCCGTCGGAGGCGAATCGTGCACTACGGCATGTACATCTCGGCGACCGGGGCGATGACCTCGATGTACCGCCAGGATGTCTTCACCAACAATCTGGCCAACACGGGCACCCCGGGGTTCAAGCCCGTGACGCCATTTACCCGCCAGCGTGACGATGTGCGCAGCGAGGACGGGCTGTGGCACATGGCGTCCAACGCGATGCTCGAACGCCTCGGCGGGGGCGCCCACCTGAACCAGAACCATGTCGCCTTCAAGCAGGGGCCGATCGACACGACGGGCAACCCCCTGGATCTGGCGATCAACGGCGACGGGTTCTTTGTCGTGCGTGCCGGGGGCGGCGCCGAGGGGGAGGAGCTGCGATTCTCCCGCGACGGCCGCCTGACGCGCGACCGCGAGTCGAGGCTGGTGCGCGTCACCGACGGGCTGCCCGTGCTCGATGAGATGGGGCGCGAGATCCACCTGCCCAACGAGGGCGATGTCGTGATCGACGGGGACGGTGCGATCCGCAGCGGCGGGCGCCTGATCGCGCGGCTTCAGATCGTGGATGTGCCCGATCGCTCGCGCCTGACGCCCGCGGGCGAGACGCTGCTCAAGCCCACCGCCAACGCGTTGACCAACGCGGCCCCCGCCTCGGGGCGGGTGGTGCAGAACGCTGTTGAGGGATCCGCCGCGACAGAGATCTCTGCCCTGATGGAGCTGACGGGGGCGAGCCGCGCGGCACAGTCGAACCTCGGGATGATTTCGTACTACGACCGGATGATGGACCGGGCGATCAACACTTTCGGGCGTGTGGCCTAGAGCCTCGCGCTGATTCGTCGGGGGCGACCCGGCAGGAGACGGCCTGAACCATGGCGAACCTTGCGCTGCAATCCGCCTCGACCGGCCTGAATGCGCTGAACACCAAGCTGGATGTGATCGCGCACAACCTCTCGAACGTGAACACATCGGGGTTCAAGGCGAGCCGTGCGAACTTCCAGGACCTGATTTATGTCGAGCGTGCCCAGCCTGGCACGGAGAACGCGCTGGGCGACAGCCGCCCGACGGGGCTGTATGTCGGTCTGGGCGTGAAGGTGTCGGGGACGCAGCTGGACCTGGCGCCCGGCGCGTCTCTGGCGACGAATCGCCCGCTGGACCTGCGGATCGACGGCTCGGGCTTCTTCCAGGTGCAGATCGAGGACGACGAAGGCGCCGTCGGCTACACGCGCTCGGGCAACTTCGCGGTCAACCGCGACGGCGAACTCGTGCTGGCGAACGACCAGGGCCGGCGCGTGCTGCCGATCGTGAACATCCCCGACGACGCCGACGAGATCGACATCACCAGCGACGGACGCGTGTTTGTGCGTCTGCCGGGCGACAACGAGCCGCAGGAAGTCGGGCAGCTTGAGATCAGCACCTTCATCAACCCCGCGGGGCTGAAGCCGATCGGCGAGAACCTGTTCGTCGAGACGGCGGGCTCGGGCCCCCCCACCACCGGCGTGCCGGGGGAGGAGAACCGGGGGCGCATGACGCAGGGGATGCTGGAGGGATCGAATGTCGATCCGACCTTCGAACTGATTGAGCTGATCCGCACGCAGCGGGCGTTCGAGATGAACAGCCAGGCGATCAGGGCGGCCGACGAAACGCTGCGGGCCATCGGCCAGTTGAGGCGGTGATCGATGACAGCGGTGCAGAGAAAGATCGCGCCCAGGCGGGTGGTCGTGTTCATGGCGGCCGCGGCGGTCGCGCTGCTGTCGCTGGCCAGGCCCTCCTTGGGCCAGACGGTGACGCTGCTTGGCGCCGCGAGGATCGATCCTTCCGGGCCGGTTCTGCTGGGCGACATCGCGCACATCGAAGGCGAGGGCGCCGAGGCGCTTGCTGGCGTGGTGATTGTCGAAGACCCGGCGCGGGAGCTGGCGCTCTCGAACGGGCCGCTGATGGTCCGGCTGGATCGGGTGCGCGAGTCCATCGAGCGGTCGGGCAAGGCGAGGCGGTCGACGCTGGCCCTGCAGGGCAGGTCGTGCGTGATCGTGCCGATCAGGCGGGTCGAGGCCGGCCCGAGCCTTGAAAAAGTAGAAGAAGACAAGCCCGATCCTTCGCACCTCGGACGCCCGACGGTGCGCGGCGGGATCGAGCGGTATCTGCTGGACATTTTCGGCGTGCGTCCATCGGAAGCCCGCTTCAGTTTCGAGGACCGCGACGAGGCGTTCCTGGCCGAGACGACGATCGGGCGGCACATGGCCGTGCGTCGGGTGGGGAGCTCGGCGCGCGTGCCGGTGGCGGTGACGGTGTACGACGGCGAGTCGATCGTCGCTTCCGGGACGGTACGCGTGACTGTGCTGCTCAAGCGTGATGTGCTGGTGGCGACGCGCCCGGTCTCGCGCGGCGTGCGCCTCGACAGCGGCGTGGTGAGGGCCGAGACGAGGTGGGTGCCCCCGACCATCGACCCCGCGCCCGCGGACGAGGCGATCGGGTCGGTGCTCGTCGACCCCAGGGTCGAGGGCCAGATCGTCGAGCGCAGGAATCTCGAGCCGCCGGTGATGGTCCGGCGCGGCGACATCGTGAAGATCCACTGCGTCGCCGGGACGGTGGTGATCGAGCTGGACGCCCGGGCGAGGACCGACGGGCGCGAGGGGGATGTGATCGAATTCGAGCCGATGGACGGCACGCGCCGGCGGATCAACGCCAGAGTCAGCGGGCCGGGCCAGGCGGTTGTCAACGCCCGGTGAGCCGGCCGAGGTCGGATCGGGATCTATCAGAACGGACTGAAACAATGGCGAACTCGAAGATCTTCACGGCGTGCGGGGTCCTGGCTTGTTCGAGCGGGATGTCCGCAGCGCAGAGCCTGCTGATCGACCCGCCGATGATCCCCGTGACGGCGGCGGGCGACCCCGATCCGGCGGGGCCGATGCGGAGCTTCAGCATGATGGCGGTGGATCCGCCCGCGCCGCGGACCTTCGCGATCAACGACCTGATCACGATCATCATCGACGAGACGAGCCGGAGCACGGTCTCGCAGTCACTGGACACCGAGCAGAAGCACCGGACCGACGCGACGCTGGGCCGGGTGCTCGACCCGCTGCAGCTGCTGCAACTCCGCCTGCGGATGGGCGACAGCGAGGACATCAAGCTGCTCGACGCCCAGGCGAGGCGCAAGTTCGAGGGCGACGGCGACTACCGGCGCGACGAGCGGTTCAACACACGCATCACGGCCCGCGTGATCGATGTCAAGCCCAACGGCACGATGGTGCTGGAGGCGAGGCGCCAGATCGGGCGTGACGACGAGATCTCGACGCTGGTGCTGACGGGGATCTGCCGCAGACAGGATGTCACCCGGGCCAACACCGTGCTGAGCAGCCAGCTGGCGGACCTGCGTCTTGTGCAGCACAACCACGGGCATGTGAGGCGAGCTGCCAGCAAGGGCCCTGTGACGACGATGCTCGACCGACTGTTCAACTTCTGACTTTGGGGGGTGTGGGGCGTTGGGCGTGGGGGTGGGACGCCGCCATCTGCATGGATCTATGGCACTGGCGGCTTGTCCGCCAGTGCCACAGTTCTTTTGACACGCCAGCCCCCCACGCTGGCACGCCGGTTGCGACTGA
>SLFH01000366.1 GCA_007124345.1 Phycisphaerales bacterium
GAGCACCTGTGCCACCTCCGCCATGGTGCCCTCGGCATTCACCCAGCCGGCGTTGATGTCGGGGAAATCGACCTGGCAGCGTTCACACTTTTTCTCGCTCGCGAAGCGGATCGGGCACCAGAACGACTCGACATTGCGCAGCATCTCCGAGCCCAGTGACCAGACCCCCGTCATCCAGTCGCAGTAGAGGCACCAGATCATGTCGTGCCCGACCAGGCCATCAAACTTGTGGCGGCTGACGCTCACCCACTCGGCGTGCTTGTACTTCGGCAGGCGCACCAGCCAGGTCAGCGGCGGGTAGACGATGTACTGCGCAATCCGGATGACGGCGAAGATCGGCACCGCCCACGCCGTCCACCAGACCGCCGCGTGGTTGCGCAGGGGCCCGACGGATCGGTTGATCTGCTTGACGATCCGGGGGCCTCTGACCGCCTCGCGGTGGGCCATCTCGTGCAGGACGGTCCAGACGCAGACGGTCAGCACCTGCCCGGCGACCGCCGCGACGAGGCCCGCGAGCCCGACCCAGAACCCGCCGTCGAGGGTCGATCGCACGGCCATCCACGGTCCAGCAAACAGCGGCAGCACCGTGAAGTAGAAGATGAACACATCCAACCCCGGCGCTTTGCTCAGCCACTCCGTCACGCCCTTGAACCCGAACTTGGGCAAAGCGTGCAGCAGCCCGGCGACGATCAGCAGCGA
Source organism: Phycisphaerales bacterium (assembly GCA_007124345.1). GTDB lineage: Bacteria > Planctomycetota > Phycisphaerae > Phycisphaerales > UBA1924 > SLFH01. Next base: position 700 of record SLFH01000366.1, read on the forward strand.
TCCGGCGACCGACAACGCGATCCAGAGGTACATCAGCATGCGCCGAGCATATCCGGCCCGGGGCCCGGCGGGGCCAATGATCCCAGCACACCATCACCCGGGGAAGACCGATGCCCGAACCGGAAACGACACCCAGGCCCCCCGTCCGCTGTCCCTGGTGCGGCGATGACCCGCTGTATGTCCGCTATCACGACGAGGAGTGGGGCGTCCCCTCCCGCAACGAGACCCACCTCTTCGAGATGCTCTGCCTGGAGGGCCAGCAGGCCGGCCTGAGCTGGATCACCGTGCTCAGGAAACGCGAGCGGTACCGCGAGGTCTTTTGCGGGTTCGACGCCGCGGAGCTGGCGGACCGCGGCGACGCCATCGTCAAGCGAGCGATCCACGACCCCGGCGTCATCCGCCACCGCGGCAAGATCGGAGCGATCGTGACCAACGCGAGAGCGGCCCTGCGCGTGCAACAAGAAGTCGGCCCGCTCGGTGAGTATCTCTGGTCGTTTGTCGGCGGCGAGCCTGTGGTCAATCGCCTGGTGTCGCTCAGAGCCGCCCCCGCGAAAACGCCCGAGTCAGAGGCGATGAGCAAAGACCTGAAGAAACGCGGCTTCGCCTTCGTCGGCCCGACCACCTGCTACGCCTTCATGCAGGCGGTCGGGATGGTCAACGACCACCTCGTCTCGTGCTTCAGGCATCCCGGAGCAGGGTAGCGAGTCTTTGCGCCCTCACTAGAAGGTTGACCGACCATGCGTCGGTCTGCGTGAAAGATGTCCAAAATAGTCGGGGTGTTTCCCGCTCCGAAGGAGCGGCCGATCCTTGCCACGGACGCCGCGAGGCGCAGCCGAGCAAGCCCGTGGACAGCGATCAGCATGAAGGGACGGAGGAAGACTCTTGTGCTTCGCCGCAGGAACACGCGGTTCGTGTGCGAAACCCATTCCTTCGCCCCTTCGGGGCTCGGCTGATTTTGTCGCTCTCCACGGGTTCCGCTTCACGCGATGCTGCGCATCGCGCGGCGCTCCACCCGTGGCAAGGTTCCTGCGCTCCTTCGGAGCGTCTTGAGTCACTGGGCCTCACACTGTGCTGCTGTCATCGCCCGATCAAGCGCTCGGATCAATCATCAAACCGCAGCGAATCAACCAGCTTCGCGCCACCGACCAGGCTTCGCTCCGGGTTGACGCTCAGCACGAGTGCCTGACCGGTGCGCACAGCCGGGGGCGGGGCGCCGGGGCCGCCTGTCAGGGTCGCCGCGGCAATCTGCAACTGCGGGTTGTGCCCGATCAGCGCGACCGCCCGCTCGCCCAGATGCTCGTCGAGCACATCCAGCAACGACGAGGCAGGCCGATCGACCCGCAACCCCTCGTCGAAAACGAGCGGGACCGCCATCGAGTCCAGCAGCCTCGCCGCCGTCTGACGCGCCCGCAGCGTCGGGCTGACGACCAGCAGCGAGGGTGGAAACTCCATCGCCGAGAGTGCGGCGCCGAGGCGCAGCGCCTGTCGTTCGCCCCGCGGCAGGAGCGGACGGTCCTCGTCGCGCCCGGTGGGTGATTCGGGGTCGGCCTTGCCGTGACGGATGAGATAGAGGGTCAGCACGATCGGAGCTTAGCTGCAAAGGGAAAGCGGGGGTGTTCAGGGGGCGGACTGGTCGTCGTGGACGAATGTGCCCGCGTCGCGGTCTTTGCGCACGCCGGGGAACTGCAGCGCCCGCCCGTGCGCGACGCACCAGACGCCGGGCGAAAGCACGCCCGCGCCGAAGAGCGCCTCGGTCAGGTTCTGCAGCGCGTCCGAACGCACCATCTCGAACGGACGCATCGCCCCGGTCAGCACGATCGGCATTCGGGGCTCTGGGATCTCGCTGAGCAAGAGCGCGCCCGTTTTCTCCAGCGTGTCGGTGCCGTGCAGGATCACGATGCCGTCGGCGACGGGCCGGTCTGCGGCGTTGGCCGCCCCGGTCGCCTTGACGACATCGACGATCCGGCGACGGTCGGCGTCGGTGAGCATCAGGCTGTCTTTGCTCAACAGCTCGATGATGTTGATCGAGGTGTGTTCGAGGCGGAGCCGACGCAGCATGCGCCGGATGATCGTGGCGCGGTTGTCGAGCACGCCCGTGCGCTCGTCGTAGGTCTTCTCGATCGTGCCGCCGGTGGTGATGATGGTCAGGTGGCGCATGGTCTTTAGTCGGCTCTGCGGTAGAAGACGGCTCTGAAGGCGTAGTACGCCCGCTCTTTGATGACCGGGACATAGGTGGTCGAGGTCCCACGCCGCCTGACCTCGGTCCGGCGACCGTCGGCGTCTCGCCGTGTGCGATAGGTCGCCGAGTCGGTCTCGAAGACCGGGCGCAGATCCGTGTCGAGCTCGGTGTGCAAGAGCCGCAGCCCCCAGACGACGCGGTCGGCCCCGATCTCGGCGCCGAACCGACGCAAGTCGCTCTCGATCGCCGTCGTGTACCGGGCCGTCATCGACGCGTGCCCGATCACCTCGTGCCCTTGGAGCCTCTCATCGGGCGAGAGGTCCTCGAACTCGACCAGCTCCAACACCGGCGGCCCGGCGGCTCGCCGCAGCTCAGCGGTCTGCACAAACGCCTCGGGCCACGGATTCACGGCACACCCGCCCAGAAAGATCAAAAAAACGGTCAGGGCAGCACACAACGATGTCCGCAAGCCGCGGCCGACCGCTCCTGGTCGAGATGGCGAGAACACGCTCTCGGGCACGGCAGGATTCTATCCGGTGATACCATTGCCCCGATGAGCTCCGGGTCGATCCCATCACCCTTCCGCCAATCGCACTCCAGCGTCGACGACCGCTGCGTCCCCCTGCGGGCCCGGGAGCTTGTCGAGGCGCTCGCCAGGGACCGACGCACCCTGGGCGACATGGGGCCAGAGATCAGGCGCGTCGCCGGCGCGATCGGGCTGGTCATCGCCCAGGAAGCCTCGGCGTTCGAGGAAGAGATCGACGACCTCTACGACGCCTTCAACCCCGAGTCCGACTCGCTCTCGATCGGACGCGACGCCAAACACGGGGGCGAAGAGGCCTTCCAGCAGCTCCGCCGGCGCGGCGAGTACCTCCTCCAGCGGGCCAACTTCCACAAGCTCACCGTCGACGAGATGCAAGAGGCGATCGTCGCGGGCCAGATCTCCGGCCTGCGCGTCAAGCTCGACGAGGAACGCCTCGACATGCTCTCGGTCTGGGTCCGGGGGCGGGGGTGGAGCTCGCGGACGGCACGGAGTTTCTCGCGGCCGTTCAGGGGCCGGGTCGTGCCGATGCCGCTCTTCCGGCGCGTGCTCGTCTTCGCCCGCCTCAAGGACGACCCGGCGATCCACCTGAAGATGTTCCGCGAGATCCCGCTTTCCGGCCTCGAAGCGCTCCTGCCCCACGCGCGGGCGCAGATGGGCTGGTTCGACCGCATGCAGGCCTTCGCCGGGGCCGGCGGCGTCATCGGCTCGACCGTCTGGCGCCTCTCCAAAATGGGCATCCGCTTCACCTCGATCGGCGGCCGGCTCATCCTGCGGACCCAGATCCTCTGGATGATCGCCTTCGCCCTAGTCCTGCTGATGTTCCGGGCCGTCTTCGGCTTCAAGCGTGCCAGAGACAAGCGCGACACCCAGCGCACCCGCCACCTCTACTTCCAGAACATGTCCAACAACGCCGGCGCCATCCACACGCTGACGACCATGGTCGCCCAGGAAGAGCAGAAGGAAGCGATCCTCGCGTGGACGCTCTGCACCGCCGCCCACCGCGGGCTGCTCGACCCCATCGCGAACGAGGACGACCTCCGCGACCGTGTCGGGCGGTATGTCGCCAAGCGGTTCGGCATCCGTATCCGCTTCGACGCCAAAGACGCCTGCGAGGCGCTGGATCGGATGGGCCTCTGGGCCGACCGCGCCTCGTTCCGCGTCATGGACGCTCAACAGACGGTCGAAGTGCTCATGGACCACTACCGCCACCAGGCGACCATCGACCACCACTTCACCAGGCTCCAAGACGACGACGAAGCGGAACAGACGCCCGATCAGAAACCAGCCCAGGCGCCCGGCCACGGCCTCCCGTCGCATGTTGCGGTAGACACCGGCGCGCCGCCCGCTCAAGAGGGCGCACCGCCAGCCCAGACCCCGGGCCAGCAAGCCCGCCCCAAACCCCCATACAAGACTGCACGCACGGAGGTGCGCGAATGCTGATCACACGCAGGATCGGGAAGCTCATCCGCGGACGCACGACACCACTCCAGATCGTGCTCGCCACGACGCTGGGCGCGATGATCGGCTTCGTGCCAGGCTTCTCGCAGGCCCCGGGACTGCTGATCGCGCTGGTGCTGCTGCTGGTGGTGCTCAACGCCAACATCTTCCTGGCGTTGATCTCTGCAGGGTTCTTCAAGCTCGTAGCGCTCGCGCTCCTGCCCGTCAGCTTCCATGTCGGGCGCGTGCTGCTCGACGGGCCGACCCGACCGATCTTCGAGTGGGCGATCAACGCGCCCGTCCTCGCCTTCTTCGGCTTCGAGTTCTACACCAACACCGGCGGACAGCTGATCGCGATCGTGCTCGGCGTCGCCGGCGGGCTGGTGCTCGTCAAGCTCCTCTCGGACTACCGCAAGCGGATGTCCAAGCTCGAAGAGGGCTCCGACCGCTTCAAAAAGGTCACCGCCAACCCCTTCGTCCGGTTCACCGCCTGGCTGTTCCTCGGCAAGAGCAAGGGCAAGAAGTCGTACGAAGACCTGCTCAAGAAGAAGGTCGGCCTGCCGATCCGGCCCCTCGGCGTGGCGCTGGTGCTCGTTGTGCTCGTGGCCGGATTCTTCGCCCGCGGCCTGCTGGCCGAACCGATCCTCACCCGCACCGCAAAGCACGCCATGGAGCGGGCCAACGGCGCCACAGTCGACATCGAGAGCGTCTCGCTGAACATCCGCGACGGACGCGTCACCGTCGCCCGCCTCGCGATGGCCGACGCCGCCGAGCTCGACAAGGACCTCTTCAGGGCCGATACCCTCGAAGCCCTCGTCGACACGGCAGACCTGCTCCGCGGGCGTTTCGCGGTCGACCGCGTCACCGTCCGCGAGGCGTTCAGCGGCTCGCAGCGTGAGACCCCGGGCGTGCTGATCGGGCGCGAGCCCAGACCCGACCCCGATCCGGGCCCCGGCAAGACCATCGACGACTATGTCAAGGACGCCGAGCTCTGGTACGACCGCCTCCGCCAGATCGAACGCTGGCTGGAAAAGATCGGCGAGAAGACCGACGAGGAGCCGACCGACCCCGTCGGCGACGAGGACCAGGAGACCCTCCGCGAGCGCCTCGAACGCCGCGCCGCCGAGCTCGGCTACGCCCGCGTCCGAGCCGACCACCTGATGCAGGACGCCCCGAAGTTCATCGTCCGCGAGATCGAGATCGACGGGCTCATCATCGAGGCGATGCCCGACGAGCCCGTCCGCCTCGTCGCCCGCTCGCTCTCGACCCACCCGCACCTGGTCGAGGAAGCGCCGAGCATCGACTTCCGCTCGGTAGGCGAGACGCTTGTCTTCAACGCTTCTCTCCGCGAGGCCAGCCGCGGCGGGGGCGCCAACACACTCACCTTCGTCCGCAAGGGCCTCAGCGCCGACCAGATCTCGGGCATGCTCCTGCCCCAGGACTGGACCGGCGGGCGCCCGCTGCTCGAAGGCGGCACGCTCGATGTCTCCCTCGACGGCGGCTTCGGCCTCGCCGGGGGCGTCCGCCTCGACATGCCCCTCCACATCGATTTCCACAACACCAAGCTCCAGCTCCCCCAGGTCGGCGCGACCGACCTCGACGAGATGAGCCTGCCCCTGCTCGTCAGAGGACGCATCAGCGCCCCGCGCATCAGCGTCGAGGACGACGCCCTCGTCCGCGCTCTGCGCCAGGCGGGCAAGCAGCGGGCCGCAGAGCTCATCGGCGAGCAGACCGACAAGATCACCGACGAGGCCGAGCGACGCATCCGCGACGCCGTCGGCGAAGAGACCACCGACCGCCTCCGCGGCCTCCTCCCCGGCCAGCGCCGAGAACGCGACCGCAACAACAGCGGGGGCGGCGGCTAAGCCTTCCCGCACACATGGACCGCGAGCCCTTCCAGATCGACGCCGACATCCGGCGCGCCCACACCCTCCCCTCATGGGTCTACACAGACCCGGAGGTCTTCGAGCGCTCGCGCGATTCGGTCTTCGCCCCGAGCTGGCAGCTCGTCACCGATCTCGAATCGGTCTCGCTGCCCGGCTCCGCCCGCCCGCTCACGATCCTCGAAGGCCTGCTCGACGAGCCGATCGTCGTCACCCGCGACGAGCGAGACACCCTCCGCTGCCTCTCCAATGTCTGCTCCCACCGGGGCAACCTCGTCTGCACCCAGGCGGGCAGGTGCGCCCAGCTCCGCTGCAACTACCACGGCCGGCGCTTCGCCCTCGACGGGAGCTTCCGCTCCATGCCCGAGTTCGAAGAGGTTGAGAATTTCCCCGCAAAGAGCGACGACCTCAGGCCGATCTCGTGCGAGACGCTCGGCGCGTGGCTCTTCGCCTCGATCAACCCTTCCGCCCCTCTGGCGGACCTCGCAGCCCCGGTGCTCGACCGCGTCGGCTTCCTCGACATGCGCCAGGTGCGTCACGAGCCGACACGCAGCCGCGACTACCTCGTCAAGTGCAACTGGGCCCTGTATGTCGAGAACTACCTCGAGGGCTTCCATGTCCCCTTCGTGCACGATTCGCTCGCCCAGTCGCTCGACTACGGGAGCTACACCACCGAGCTCTTTAAGGGCGCCGTCCTCCAGCTCGGCATCGCCAAGGGCGCTGAGGATTGCTTCGATATCCCGGACAATCACCCCGACAGCGGCCGGCGTGTCGCGGCGTACTACTGGTGGCTCTGGCCCAACACCATGCTCAACTTCTACCCGTGGGGCTGCTCGGTCAACATCGTTCGCCCTCTCGGGCCCGCGCTGACGAAAGTCTCCTTCCTGACCTATGTCGCCGACGAATCACGCCTCGACAAGGGCGCAGGCGCAGAGCTCGACAAGGTCGAACGCGAAGACGAAGCCGTGGTCGAGCAGGTGCAGCGTGGCGTCCGCTCCCGGATCTACTCGCGCGGGCGCTACTCGCCCACGCGCGAGCAGGGCGTGTACCACTTCCACCGCATGCTCGCAGAGGCGATCTTCCCGGTTCGCTGAGCACCGGACGCAGCGAAAGAAAAACGCCCCGGCGAAAGGCCGGGGCGCTGCGTTGATGCATTGGAAAGCGAAGGACCGGGATCGGTCAGAAGCCGCGCGGCATGCCGAAGCCATCGCCCAGGCTCTGGAAGAGCTCCATGAAGCCCTCCTCGTTCTCCTGCGAGGCGCGGATCAGCAGCGTGGTGGTGTCCCGCAGCTCGGTGTGGGTCAGGGAGATGCGGAGCATCCCGCCCTCACGCGTCGGGCGCGTGATCGCCCGCAGGTGGTTGGCGAGATCGGTCGGGCGGACGCCGTCGGCCTTCAGCCTTCCGGCCTCGATCAGCTGCCCCTCACGCTGGCGGAGCATCTCGCCCATCTGGTCCATGGCGCTGGTGTGGGCCGCGATGATCTGGTCGGCGCTCTCGCCGTCGACCTTCGCAGTGAAATTGATCGAAGGCTGGTTGCCGATGTTCAGCGAACCGCCGAACCACTCCGACCGCATCAGCGCCTCGACGAGCTTGCGCTGCTCGGGGTCTTCCAGCTCGTCGAGGTTCTCCTTCGCCTGCTTCCGCAGCCCCTCGGTGGGAATCATCGCAAAGCGGAGCACGGAGGTGTCGCCCATCGGGCCGAACGCCTCGCTGAAGGCGCCGCGACGAGAGGCGTTGCCGTTGCCTTCCAGCGGGTTGCCCTGCCCGGGCTGGTACATCACGATGAAGTGCTGGTTGTCCTCCTGGTGAGCGGAGGCCATCAGCCCGGCGCCGGCGCCGAACATCGCCACCATCTGCATCATCTGCTGCTGCGCCTGCTCGTTGGCCACGGGCATCACCACGCGGACATTCGGCTCCTCGCCCAGCGCCTCGGGGTCCATGTCCATCACCATCGTCACCGTGTTCGCCCCGGCCCCGGTGAACATCATCATGAACATGCCCATCTGGTCGACCTGGTTGAGCTGCTGCTCCAGCATCGGGATGAACGAGACATCCGCGCCCGCCGCCTCCAGCGCCGGGCGGTCGATCATCGCCCGCACCGAGCTCTTGATCGCCTGCGGGTTCAGCTGCATCAGGTTGACGTGAGCCACCATCACCGTGTTGTCGGTGTACATGGAGGCGGGAACGCTCTGCGCCTGGGCGGCGGAAACCGCCACACCGGCGGCGAGCAGGCACGAGCTGATCCGATACTTCATTGCAAAATCCTTTCGGTTGCGTCCGGGCCGTCGGCCCTCGATCTATCCGCCCCTCCACCAGTTGAGGGGGTCGGGGCGCCCCAGTCTCCTCTCCGGGCGACTCGGACGCGTGAACACCAGTCAACGCCGAAGAACACCCGGCGTCAATCTTCCCTTCTTCCGCTCCCGCCGGGACCCGTTTCATCGGTGCCCTCGGCGTCTCGATTTCCATCCCCCTTTTCCGGGCGGCTTTCGCCGCGCCGTGGCGTCGTCCGATCAGCCGGCGAACCTTCATCGGGGGCGGCGCCCCGCACCGGGGGTCTTGGGTCCGCGGGTCGCGGACGCCTGGCGACGCCCGCCACCGGCCAGCGTGTGCCTTCCATGAACGGGTCCTGCTCGATCCCCATGTACCTCGCCCGCTGGGCCTCCGGAGATGCGTCTCTGAAGGTTCTGGCCACCCCGAAATCCCCGGGATGCAGCCCCTGCCCGGTCACCGCCGCCAACTGCGTGATCGCCGACTTCAATGCGTCGACGACGAACGAAGGGGGCATCAGGTCCTCCATCTCGCGCATCTGCCCCAGGCTCTTGAGGTAGACCATCGCCTGCTTGAGGCGTTTGTGGATGTTGAAGATCCGCGACTGCAGCCGCAGCGTGTCGCTCGCCCGCACCCCCAGGTTCGCCAGAAGATTCTGGGTGAAGGGGGGGATCGGGTCCTTGTCCTCGACCATCTCCAGCAGGGCCATCAGCTCGTCGAGGTGGAACTCGCGCCGCCCGCCCTGCCAGACCCAGACCGCGTGGTCGATGTCGTGGAGCATGGACCAGGCGATCCGCTGGGCCTCCTCGCGGAGCTTGTTCCGTTCAAGCATCCAGTCGACGATCAGCACGATCAGGGCGATCGCCGTCAGCTCCGAGGCCAGATTCGTCGCGAACTCGTCCCACCCCACCCCGCCGACAAATGTCGCCAACGCAGCCAGAATGATCGCGACGGCCAGCAACGCGACGGTCAGGTATATGCGGAAGATGTAGCCGCTCTTCATGGGGCTGTGGACCTCCGGAATCTCGCGATCGGGCCCATGCTATCCGGACGCTGACCCGGCGTGCCCCGCCGACAGGGCGCTTGCCTCGGGACCCCCGGTGTGTGATGATCCCGACCCGCCGGCACGCCGCCGGTTTCGTACAACGGAGGGCCGCCATGCAGCAGATCAAAGTTTTCATCGGCATCGAAGGGGAACAGTCGGTCCTCGAGCGCGAGGTCAACACCTGGATCGAGCAAAACAAGGTCAAGGTCGTCTCGATCCGGGGCAACATCGCCCCGCAGACCCTCGCACGCCAGGAACCGCCCGCCTCATCTTCGGGGCGGACCTTCCGGCCCTCGGACCTGTTCATCCTGATCGTCTACGAGAAGTAATCGCCCCCATCCGCGCCCGATCCCCCGGATCAGGTGACGCCGCCCATTCGATCGAGAAACGACCTGAAGCAGACGACGCTCGGCGGCACAGGCTCCAGAGCCGCCGCCGTCTCGTTCTCACGGAGTGTGATCATGACCACCCCGGGCCCGGCGCCGATCGGGGGCTCGGTCAGGCTCGCGAAAAACTCGGGGTATCGGTCGATCGTCCTGTGGGTGTCCAGCGCAACAACAACGGGCGCTACATCGGCTTGCGGCCGATGGTGATGTCGTACATGTGCAGGAGCTTGTTCTTGTCGAAGATCATCTCCTGGCGGCTCTTGCCCACGATGTCGTACTCGGTCGTCAGCTCGATCGCGTCGACCGGGCACGCCTCCTCGCACATCCCGCAGAAGATGCAGCGCAGCTCGTCGATCTCGAATTTCGCGGGGTACTTCTCGCGGTCGTCCCAGGGGCTCTCGGCCGCCTCGATGTGGATGCAGTTGGCCGGGCAGATCGTCGGGCACATCATGCACGCGACGCACTTCACACGCCCCTGCTCGTCACGGTTCAAGCGGTGGAACCCGCGGAAGGTGCTGATCTCCTGCCCGCCGTCCAGCGGGTGGTAGTGCTCCCGCCGCTCCTCGGGGTACTGGATCGTGCGGCTGGTCCTGCCTTGGCCCCAGCTGGTGAACATGTGCCGGAGCGTCGTGCCGAAACCCTTGAAGATCTCGGGCAGGTAGACGCTTTCGAGCCGGTTCAGCGGCTTGGTACTGATCTGGATGATCTCTTCGTCGCGGATCGCCATAGGAACGGATCGTAGCCTTCGCGCTCCGTCGCGCCGAGCCGAACCGACTTAGACTGTGCGCGTGGCCAGCAAACGCTCCAGCCCTCCTCTATTCGAGGTGCTCAGCCGTCAGGGGAGCGCCCCCGATCTGCATGCGCCCTCGAAACCCTCGGCCCGCGAAGTCCATCCTGCGGTCCTGAAAGACCCCACAGAGCCCCCTCCACCCGGGCGGATCAGCGTGCCGATCACGGCGGTCTACGCCTTCGCCAGCGCCGCCTTGCTGCTGGCAGTCGTGACCTGGGTCGTCGCCTACAAGGTCGGCTTCGGGCGTGGCGAGCAGGAAACCCTCCGCGAGTTTGGCCTCATCGGCCCCGGCCCGGCCGGAAATCTCGCCCGCGGCCCCGACCCGCTGGCGACCAACCCTCCGTCGTTCGACACAGAACCGACAGGCCGGCCCCGCCCAGAGCCGCGCCGGGACAGACCCGCCGAGCCCGATAACACCAGACCCGCTGAGCCTCAAGAGACCCGAAGCCCGGACCGGGCCACGCCCTCGGCGCCGACCCCGGTAGGCCCGATCGTCACCGCCGCGTTCATCGGGCCCTCCGGCGCCCTGTCGGAAGACCCGCGAGAGGGTGGGCTGAACTACCTGAAACTCGCCTCGAATGTCCCCAGGCCGGAGGCGACGGAACTGGTGCCGTTTCTGAGCGAGCGGGGCCTGCCAGCCCTGGCGGTCATGACGCGGCCCGGCTCGGTGGATTCCCGCGGCGGCGCGACCAATGATTCTGACCGCTTCGACCTGTACGCGATCGATCTGGCGGTTCCGGGCGCCCGTTTCAGCGCCATGCGGAGCCAGCGCGAACGCCTCCAGGAACAGGCGGCAACGCTGGGCTCGCAGTGGCGCAGGGATCGGCAGGGGACCGTCGACCTCGCCCGAACCAACTGGGAGCTCTACAGGCCGGACTGACACCAAACCCGCCCGGGGAGGCAGATCCTCTTCGGGCCTGATCAAGACGCGGAGCGGACCGATGAGCCTCGACCCATCACTGAAAATCAAAGGCGCCCTCGCCGGCAAGCGCAGCGTGTACACCCGCGCCGAACGCATCGCCCGCCTGAAGAACGCCAAGAAGTTCGACCCCAAGAAGCAGGGCGCGCTCGGACTGCCCAAGACCAAGATCGCCGAGTGATCGCTCGGCAGATCTTCCTATGGACGCAGACCGTCTGATCTCCGCTCGCTCACGCTCTATCGACGCGTCGGGCATCCGCAAGGCCTTCGACCTCGCCCGGACGATCAAGAACCCGATCAACCTCTCGATCGGCCAGCCCGATTTCCCGGTCCCCGAGCGACTCAAGCGGGCCGCGATCAACGCGATCGAGTCCGACCAGAACGGCTACACCGTCACGCAGGGCATTGAGCCCCTCCGCGAGCGCATCGCCCGACACCTCGCCTGGGACCTGGGCTGGAAAGGCGCCGGTGACCAGGGCGGCCCCGGCCTGATGATCTCATCGGGCACCAGCGGCTCGCTCCTGCTCGCGATGCTCGCCCTGCTCGACCCAGGCGACGAGATCGTCATCCCCGACCCCTACTTCGTGATGTACCCGCATGTCGCCAAGATGTGCGGCGGCAAGGCCGTCCTCTGCGACACCTACCCCGACTTCCGCATGACCGCAGAGCGGGTCGAGCCCCTCATCAACGAGCGCACCAAGGCCGTGCTGTTCAACTCGCCGAGCAACCCCTGCGGCACCGTGCCCTCGCGGCGCGACTGCGAAGAACTCCTCGACCTCTGCCGACGCAAGGGCGTGCTGCTGATCTCCGACGAGATCTACGACGAGTTCGCCTACCCCGAGGCGATGACCGACACCGCAACAGCCGAGCCGAAGGCCCCGCGCATCCCCAGCCCCGCCCGCCTGGCAGGCGCGTCGGAGGATCTGCTGCTGATCCGCGGGTTCGGCAAGACCTTCGGTTGCACGGGCTGGCGGATGGGCTACGCCGCGGGCCCCAAGGGGCTGATCGAGCAGATGCTCAAGCTGCAGCAGTACACCTTCGTGTGCGCGCCGTCGATCGCGCAGTGGGGGTGCATCGATGCGCTGGACATCGACATGTCCGACCACATCGCCGAGTACAAGCGCAGGCGAGACCTGGTGATCGAGAAACTCGGCGAGCACACCGAGATCGCGGTCCCCGGCGGCGCCTTCTACGCCTTCCCGAAGGTGCCCGATCGCCTCGGCCTGACCGCGACGGAGTTCATCGAGCGGGCGATCAAGGAGCGGGTCATCATCATCCCCGGCTCGATCTTCAGCGCCCGCGACACGCACTTCCGCGTCAGCTACGCGACCCGGCCCGAGATGCTCGAAGAAGGCATCGACATCCTCGCCCGCCTGCTGGCGGGGTGAGTCC
>SLFH01000213.1 GCA_007124345.1 Phycisphaerales bacterium
AGAGTTGTTCGATGGTGATGCCCTTGATGCGCTCGTCGCCGAGCTCGGGGAAGGGCTCGATCGGCAGCACGCCCCCGCCCGGCTGGCCGAGATCGAACGCCTTGTCGTCCAATGACAGCAGACCGTCCTCGATCAGCTCGCGGACCGCGGCGATGGTGATGTGCTTGGAGACGCTGGCGATACGGAGCATCGCGTCGTGGGGCATGGGCTCGGTCATGGCCTCGTCTCGCCAGCCGTAGCCGCGCTGAGCGAGCACGCGCCCCTCCTTCATCAGCCCGAAGACGAGGCCGGGGATCTCGTGCTCTTGCATGTAGGCGACGATCATCTCGTCAAAGGCCTTGAGCGAGGGGTCTGCGTAGCCGCTGACGGGGATCTGGCGCGCCTCGGGGGCGATCGCGAGCGTGCCCGCCGCCTCTGCTTGGGCGACGCCGGTGAAAGCCCCGGCGATCGAGAGGACGAGGCTGGCAACAAATCCGCGCCTGGCGGACCTGAATCGACTGAAAAACATGGGCGTCGCTCCGCTGGTCGAACCGTCACCCTCGACCCGGACGGGAAGGCCAGCATACCGGACTCGGCGGTGTGCGTACACCCCACAACACGCGGTGGCCCGCCCCGAGACCGGCGGTTCGGTGCGGGGGCGATCGGGCGTGTAGGATCCCCTGATTGGGGCAGACTATGGCGCAGACCTCTCAGCGAATCCCGACCACTCCGCTCCCGATGGTGCGTCGCGGCGACACGCCGTTGCGTCGGAGCCACACCGCCGCGGTCCGGCCAGGCCCCGACGCCCGTTCCGGGCGTTGGCAGGGGGATTGCACCCCTGTACCGGGCATGGCCCGCAGCGTGAGAGAGAGAACCGTTCGACGCGTGGCCGGCGCGGGGATACTCGCGCTGGCCGCGATCGTCGGCGGCGGGTGCGCCGCGCCCGGCGAGCGGGCCGAGCTTTCAGAGCCCGTGCCTGTGATCCTCGCGCAGGGATCGGGCTGGGAACTGGTGCTGCCCGGCGCGGGAGCCCAGCCCGGGCTTGAGCAGGTCCGCAACGCGCAGGCGCTGGGTTACGGGCGTCCGGCCTCGCCCGCCTCGGTCACGACCGACCCGGCCCCGCGCATCGAGGACCGCCGGTACCTGACTTTGCCGCGACAGCCCGATCGGGTGCTGCTGTTCCCGCCCGAGAGCCGCGGCCGGCGCTGATCGCCGCGCCAACCCAAACCGCAGAAGGCCCGGGCCGATCCTTGGCCCGGGCCTTCCTTGTTCGCCGGGGGTTGTTTCCGGCGGGTGGGGCGTGACGCGGCAGATCAATCGAACAGCGCCGCGGTCGCGGGGAGGTTGATACTCCGGAGGTTCAGGCTCGTCTCGATCCGGAAGTTGGCCTGGGTGGTGTGGCGCTCGGCGAAGAAGAACTTCAGGTCGTACTTCTGGCCGTCCTCGAGCCACTCGAGCCGGTCGAGGTCGATGGTCTGCGCGATGGCGGAGTGGACGCCGCCGATGTCGATCACGCACTTGCCGTCGATAAAGACCCAGACATCGTCGTCGCCGATGAAGGTGAAGACCTGGCCCGCGCCCTCTCTGTAGATGAACTCGGTCTCGAGCTCGAAGGTGAAGTGGTAGTTCTTGCCGGTGCTCCCGTAGTTGCCGAAGAGCTCGTCGTTGATCGGGAAGAACCCGCCGAGTTCCTTGTACTTCGCGTCGGTCTTGTCGTCGAAGACATAGACATTCGAGCCGGCCTCACGCCGGAGGGTGATCGAGAGCGGGCGGCTGACATTGACGCCCGGCACATCGCGGAACCACTGGGCGAAGTTCGCCGGGGTGGTGAGGGCGCCGCCGGTGGAATCGGCGATCGAGCCCGAGCTGTCGCCCTGACGCTGGGCGATGTGGTCGCGGGGCGGGGAGATCGGGTTGCCGTTCGCGTCGGTCCAGTTGCTGAAGAGCTTGTATCCGGTGCTGTTGAAGGCCGGCTTGCCATCGTCGTCGAGCTCGTCGGCGACCATGTAGACATAGTGGCCGAAGCCCGCGTCGGGCCGACGCTGGAAGTCGGCGTGCCCGCCCTCGTCTCGGGCCTTGAAGTCTCTGACCACCCCGGTCAGAGTCATCGTCTCGGGGAGGCCCGCGTGGGCATCTGAAGTCGCAAGGGCTGCGGGCGCCGGAAGTCCGGCCGCCAGTGCCGTCGCGACGAGCAGAAGTCGCTGCCTGTTGCTCGCCTTGCTCATGAGTCGCTCCTTCCGGCCGCCTCTCTCCGTCCGACCGCTCCAAACGGCCGGCCGTCAGGCCGCCAACTCGCTGTTCAAACCTGTGAATTACATCGGCCAGAGCCCAGCCCTGTTGAGGGGATGGGGTGGAGAACGCTGCGGGACATGGCCGGTTGTGGGGGCTCGTCCGGTCGGGAGGCCGCAGAACCCCGAAGCGCGCATCAGGCCGGTGGTCCGAGTAGGCTTGGGCACGACGGCGACGGAACGCCGGCGAGTCACCCATCCAGAAGCGCGAGGGATCGCATGGACACCTTTGTCATCGACGGTGGCCGTCGGCTCGAAGGCTCGATCCGGGTTTTCGGAGCCAAGAACGCCGCCCTGCCCCTGATGGCCGCCGCACTGCTCACCGAGGAGCAGGTCGTCCTGGACGATGTGCCGGACCTGGCGGATATCCGGAACATGAAGCGGCTCTTGGCCGAACTGGGCTGCCCCCCCGCCGACGCCCCGCCCGGCTCGCGCCGACTCACGCTCGGAACCGTCGATCCGTCCCAGAACCACGCCCGCTACGACATCGTCAAGACCATGCGGGCGAGCATCTGCGCGCTCGGTCCGACGCTGGCGAGCCGCGGCGAGGCCAGGGTCGCCATGCCCGGGGGCTGCCTGATCGGCGACCGCCCCGTCGACCTGCACCTTCGGGGCCTGCGCGCCCTGGGCGCCGAGGTCACGCTGGAGAACGGCGACATCGTCGCCAAGGCCCCCGGCGGACGCCTGAAGGGGGCCCGGATCTTCCTTGGCGGCAACTTCGGCTCAACGGTGCTCGGGACGGCCAATGTCCTCTCGGCCGCGACCTTGGCGTCGGGGACCACGGTCATCGAGTCGGCCGCCTGCGAGCCTGAGATTGTGGATTTAGCCCGCCTTTTGACCTCGATGGGGGCGAAGATCCGGGGCGCCGGCTCGCCGAGGATCACCGTCGAGGGCGTCGAGCAGCTCGGCGGCGCGACGCACACCGTGATGCCCGATCGGATCGAGGCGGGGACGCTGATCTGTGCCGCGGCGATCACCAATTCGGTGCTGACGATCGAGAACTGCCCGATCGATTCGCTGATGGCGGTGACGGACCGCCTGCGGGTTTCTGGAGTGCATGTGGAGACACTGTCGGAAGACGGACCGGACCGGGCGACTTGCCGTGTGAGCAGCGAGCGGGTGCTCAAGCCGATCGAGGTGACCACGCAGCCGTTTCCCGGCTTCCCGACCGACCTGCAGGCGCAGCTCCTGGCGTTGCTGTGCCTCTCCGACGGGAACTCGGTGGTCACCGAAAAGATCTTCCCCGAGCGGTTCATGCATGTGCCCGAGCTGGCCCGCATGGGGGCGAGGATGCATCGGGAGGGGGCGACGGTGGTTGTCTCGGGCGTGCGCCAGTTGCGGGGCGCGCCCGTGATGGCGAGCGACCTGCGGGCCTCGGCATCGCTGGTTCTTGCCGGGCTGGCGGCACAGGGCACCACGGTGATCCAACGGGTCTACCACCTCGACCGCGGGTACGAACAGCTCGAGACCCGCCTGCGGGCTCTGGGGGCGTCGATCC
>SLFH01000117.1 GCA_007124345.1 Phycisphaerales bacterium
GTGTTTGCTCATGGTATGTCCCATTGCGACTGTCGTGGTTGAGTGCGCTCGCGATCGTCACGAAATAAGAAAGGCGTTCAGGGGTCTGATCGTGCCGTTGCCCCCCTCTGCCTCTGCTGCGGTTCTGCTGCGGTTGGGCACCTACCTCCGCAAGCGCCTGCTCAAATGCGACTGTACCGCATCTGTCTCTCTGTTGGAAGCATAACTCGACGGCTGGAAGGTGTTCCAGCACCTGGTCGCGGCAACCGGACGGGCACACTCGCGGCGTGGTTCGAGGTGCCCGACCTGCCGTTATCACCACAAGCTCGATCCGCCCGCGGCTTTAGACGTGGAGTCCAGAATTGGCGGAGGCGTGTCGCCCGAAATCGCAGTGACCCGCTTTACCTTGGCGCTCGTCCGGCGAGCGATATACTGGAGCATGGGTGGATATGGCGCGGGGACGCAGGGGGTTTTTTCCGATGCCCTGCATCGCGGTCAAAAGAAGGAGTGGACTGATGAGACAGACAACTTGCGTATCCCAGCGTCACCGGTCGGCTGCGACCATCGCGGCCGCGTGTGTCGCGATCGCGGGGGCCACCGCGATGGGCTCATCGTTGCCCAGTGGCAACGACGGCCTGGCCGCGAACTACCCAGGCGACGCGGGGATTGAGAATGATCCGAACGTCGTGTTCGTCGAGAACTTCGAGAGCGGTACACTCCACGAGATTCGTGACAACTGGGGCTTCGGCCGCCATGTTGACGCAGCCATGGCGCTCACCGATGTCGTGCCGGAGGGTGCCGCGGGCTCGCGTTCAATTCGCATGAGCGCCTCGCCGGATCACCAGGGCGTGGAGCTTTACAAGACCTTCACCGATGAAGGCGAGGGGTGGGAGCAGATCTTCCTCCGTTTCAACGTCAGGTTCGGGGAAAATTTCTCCCGCAACAGCCACTTTGTCGCCCTGCGCGGCTTCGACAACCCCTCACGCATGCCCGGCGTCGATGGCAGCGGCGCAGGCCAACTGGCGGAGGACTACTTCAGCATCACGATCGAGCCCACAGGCCCTGAGAAGGTGGACGGCTGGAAATTCTATGCCTACTGGCCCAACATGAGGTCCTGGCATACCGAGACGGGCGAGTTCGACCCGGACCATCAAGACCCCCGAGGCTTTTATGGCAATAAC
Organism: Phycisphaerales bacterium; assembly: GCA_007124345.1. Taxonomy (GTDB): domain Bacteria; phylum Planctomycetota; class Phycisphaerae; order Phycisphaerales; family UBA1924; genus SLFH01. Next base: position 1,161 of record SLFH01000117.1, read on the forward strand.
CTCAGCCCGCATCCGGACAAGTCCTTTCCCATCCAGCGCGGCGAATGGATGACCGTCGAAGTGATGGTCAAACTCAACACCGAACCCAGCGACCCGGACAACAGCGATGGCGAACTCGCCTTCTGGATCGACGGCGAACTGGCCGCACACTTCGCCCCCGGCAAACCGGAACTCGGCTACTGGCGACGCGAGTCGTGGAGGTACGGCCCCGTCGGCTGGCGTGAAGAATTAGGGCTTGTGGAGGGCCCGTTCGAAGGCTTCCGCTTTCGCGATGAGCACATGGAAGACGTGCTGATCAACGTACTCCGGCTCCAGAACTACGTCGGAGGCAGTGACTTCGATGAAGCCACCGTCTACTTCGACAACGTCGTCATGGCCACCGAATACATAGGGCCGCTTGTGAAGAACGACGAGTAAGCAAATTGAGGGACGGGTAGAGCGGGCCATACGCACATCGAACTTCTGAGCGGATGCGCGGCGCTTTTCGTTTCAGCATCGTTTACGCGAGTTGCGATGCTTCGGGTTATTAAGCTTCACGCCGCGTGAGGCGGGGTGGCGTTGTTTACAATGCTGCGGGGGTGGACCCAAATGTCGGGCAAGTCGCCTGACCCGGAGGCTGAAGCGATGCTTCCCCACTGCGTCGTTCCACTCTGCAAGGATCTGCTCGGCCCGCTGACAGCGAGAAGGCGAAAGCTCGGCTTCGGGCGCTAGGATGTGTCACGCGCTCAGCAGACAGCGCCGGAGGGGGATGCTATGGGAAGCGCGGGGCTTTTTCTCCAGTGGTTTGGCGCCATTCTGGGACTTCTGTGGTTCCTCTTTGCAACATTGGCTGTGTTGCTTGCCTTGGCGATTAGCGCACAAGCCATGCTTGACCGGCGTTCGTTCGGCCAGGCGGTGTACATGGGCCTGATCACGGCATTGACGGTGGGTTATGGAGATTTTGTGCCGCGCAGCAGACTCTCGCGCTGCTTGTCCGTTCTGATCGGCCTGCTCGGCATCATCTTCACGGGGCTGCTCGTCGCCGCCGCCGTGTCAGCCGCGACCCTCACGGTGCGCCAGGTATACGGTCTGCCGCAGTAACCCGTTGCTTGCCAAGCATCGGACGCGCCGCAGCGATGCTGCCATGGATGTCTATGTGGGCGATGTCTCATTCTGGTCAGGCGCTGAGGGAGGCTCCTTTCGCACCCGGTAAAGGATGGCGTAGAGCACCGGCAGCAGGATCATCGTGATCACCGAGCCGATGGCCAGGCCGAACATGATGACCACGGCCAGTGACACCCAGAATACATCGGCCAGCAGCGGGATGACGCCGAGCACGGTCGTCCCAGCAGCGAGCAACACCGGACGGAGGCGTGCCACGGCTGCATCGACGACCGCATTGTATTCGGCGTGGCCTTGGCCCTTGAGGGTGTTGATCTCGTCCAGCAACACGATTGCATTCTTGACCATCATGCCGGCCAGCGACATCGCGGCGAGCAGGGCCACGAACCCGAAAGGCTGGTTGGTCACAAGCAGCCCGACCACGACGCCGATCAGCGCGAAAGGCACGAGACACAGGATGATCAGCGGCTGCCGGTAATTGTTGAACAACGCGACGATGATCAGCGCCATGATGATAAATGCCGGTACGATGCCCGGCACGAGCGACATCTGTGCCTCCCGCGAGGAGCGATACTCGCCATCCCATTCGAGGGTGTAGCCGGGCGGCAGCTCGATCGCCTCGATCTCTGCGCGGACGTCGTCGAGAAAGTCCGTGGCGAGGCCTTCGGGCACACCTTGGGCGGCGATCGTACGGCGTCCGTTGAAGCGGAAGATGGACGGATCTCGCCATTGCGGCCTGATGCTTGAGGTCACCTGCGACAACGGGATCGATTGCTCCGCCAATTGTGGCCGAACCTGAAGGGTAGGCAGATTACGCGCGACCTGGTCACGATCTCCGACAACGCTGCGCAGGAGGATCGGCAGCAATTTGTCTTCCTCGCGGTACAGGCCGACGACCGAGCCATCGTACGAGCGGCGGAGCGATGAGGCGACGTCGGCGCGTGCGACACCGGTCCACCGCGCGTTCACCTGATCAAAATCCGCCACGATCAGGGGCGTACGACTCCGCCAGTTGGTGCGCGATGCCTTGCTGTGGTGACTGTCGGCGAGGATTGCCTCTGCCTCCTCACCGAGGCGGCGCATTTCGCCCAGGTCGGCAAACGCCGGACCACTGATCCGCACCTCGAGCGGCCATGACTTGAAGGGCCCTAGGCCGTACTTCCGCGTGATGATCATGGCTTCGGGCATCTGCTGGTCAGCCCACGCTTGCACCTGTGGCAGGATACGATCGACAGCGGGCGCGTCCTTCGTGTTGAGGATGAGCTGGGCGTAGGAGGAGTTTGGCGCCTCAGGATCGACTGGCAGATAGAACCGCGGCGGGCCGCGGCCTATGAACGCGCTGACCGCCGTAATGCCCTCGATGTCCGAGGCGTATTCCTCCAGGAGTCGAAGTTTTTCAGAGGTCGTTTCGATCCGCGTGCCCTCCGGCATCCACACATCCACCATGAACTGCGCCCGGGCAGCAGCCGGGAAAAACATCTGGTCGACGAACCGGAAGCTCA
>SLFH01000406.1 GCA_007124345.1 Phycisphaerales bacterium
GGGACCGACCTCGGCAGCGACGGCGACCACCAGCCTCGTGTCGGGCGCGACCTCCGACTCACCCGGCTGCATGGTGTCGGGGTCGACGACCTCGAGGTAGTCCAGCATCACACCGGGTGCAGCCTGCAGGACCTGCATCGCGGCTTCGCGCACATCCGCCACGTTGACCGGAGCGCCCGCCTCCCGTGCCGTGCGTGCCTCTCCGACCGCAGCGACCAACGCACGGGACAGCGCGCGGGCACGTTCCCGTTCGTCGGTGTTCAGGCGGCGGTTCCGGCTGGACATGGCCACACCGTCCGGTTCCCGGACGGTCGGTACGCCCAGCAGGCCCACGGGGAGGTTGAGATCCGCGACGACCTGCCGGATGACCTGCAGTTGCTGACGATCCTTGCGTCCGAAGACGGCCAGGCTGGGTTGCACCAGGTTGATGAACTTCGTGACGACCGTGGCCACCGCGTCGAAGTGGCCCGGCCGCGAGGCCCCGCACAACCCCTCGGTCACGCCGCCCTGGACCGTCACGGTGACCCGCGGTCGTATCGGGTAGACCTCATCGACCGACGGGGCGAACAGCGCCGCCGGCGCCGCGTCACCCAGGCCGCGCAGCATGGCCACATCACGGTCCGGATCTCGTGGGTAGGCCGCCAGATCGTCGGCCCGGTCGAACTGGGTCGGGTTGACGAAGATGCTCACCACGACATCGTCGACGTGTTCCGCGCACCGCCGGACCAGTTCCAGGTGCCCCTCGTGCAACGCCCCCATGGTGGGGACCAGACCGATGGTCCGACCACTGGTCCGGCGAGCCGCGACATGGGCCCGCAACGCGGTGATCGTGCTCACCTCATCCACCGTCAACCCGCCTGTTCGTCACGTCCACCGCCCAGCAGCCGCTGCAGCGACCCGGCCACGGACGGCTCCAGCATCGGGCGCACGGGAGACAACGTCGCGAGGCCGAGCGCACGGTAGGCCTCGGAGAGCTCGGGTGTGTCCCGATCGATGACCTCGAGGTGCCCCGCAACCGTTCCGACATCGCCCCGCACGATCGGCCCGGTCAACGCCGATGCTCCGGACGCCAGGACGTTGGCGACGCTGGCCTCGATCAACGGGGCGAGGAAAGCCTGTGGCTGGTCGACCCGCGCCGCCAGCAGCAGCCTGCGGGCCGCCGCCACCGCCGCACCGACCGCGTTGGAGGCCAGGACCAGGCCGGCGTGGTAGAGCGCCCGTGACTCCTCCGGCACGACGTGCGGGTCACCTCCCAGCCCCGTGACCAGTTCGGAGGCCCAGCCACGGTCCGGGACCGGTGCCGTCACGGCCCAGGCGACCCCCACCAGCAGTTCGGGATCGCGCGCTCCGGTCGGGACCGTCATCGCGGGGTGACACGCTGCGACACGGGCCCCGGTGAGCGCGACGCGGTGCAGGGGCGCGCAGCCACGGGATCCGGCGACGTGCACGACGTGCTGGTCAGGCCCCACCGCATCAGCGACCGCGAGGTCCGTCGCCACATCCTCGAGTGCGTCATCCGGGACACACACCAGGACGAGCTCAGCCCGACGCACGGCATCGGCCGGTGACGCACACGGGCGCGATCCGGCTACCGACCGGGTCAGGAGGTCGCGGGCCTCCGGTGTCCCCCCGGCGACGGCGACGAGCCGGAAGCCGGCACGCGCGACGGACACGGCGAGCAAAGTGCCCACCCGTCCCGGCCCGATGATCGCGACGTCTCTGATGGCGCCGTTCACGGCATCGCCCCCGGCGGGCTGCCCTGGTCGGAGGCCTGCTCGTCCTGCACCGGACGTGAGAACGTGGCAGGCGGGCCGGTGGGGCCCTCGGGGCGTGACGCACGCGCGCCGGGAACGTCCTCCAGACGGACGACCAGGTCGATGTCCTCGAGCGGGCCGAGCTCCAGCAGCAGACGGGTGAGCCGGCGACCGTCCGGCAGCATGCCCCCGGGCATGACCTCCAGCAACGGCACGAGCACGAAGGCACGCTCAGCGAGTCGGGGATGCGGCAGCGTCAGTACCGGTGTGTCCAGCACCGTGTCGCCGACCAGAAGCAGGTCGATGTCGAGCGTCCGCGGGCCCCACCGCACCTCCTTCGACCGATCGCGACCGAACGCCGCCTCGACCAGTTGCGTCTCGCCCAGGAGCGCATCCGGGGACAACGTGGTCACCCCGGCCACCACCATGTTCAGGTACGGGTCCTGCGTCACCGATCGTGGGTCGTCGGGCGGCGGCCACGGCGGGGTCTCGTAGACGCCCGACACATCCGTCACCGCGAACCCGTCGATCTCGTGCAGAACCTCGACCGCTGCCGTCAGCGTCTCGAGCGGGTCACCGACGTTCGATCCGAGACCGAGGTGGACAGGCTGGTTCATGTGGCTGCCCGGTGCACCGTGACCGCGACCTCCGCCGCGACCACCGGCAGCGGTGCACTCGGCTTGTGGACGGTCACCTCGGCGTTGAGCACCCGACGGTCCTGCAGGCACCGATCGGCGATCCGACCGGCGAGCGTCTCGATCAGGTCGACGGGATCGCCGGCGACGATGGTCGCGATGTCCGCAGAGAGCGCGCCGTAGTCGACCGTGTCGGTCAGGTCGTCGGAGGACGCCGCCGGCTCGAGGTCGACGGTCAACAACACATCGATCACGAACCGCTGCCCGAACTCGCGCTCGTGAGCCAGGACGCCATGGTGTCCGAACGCCTGGAGCCCGAGGATGGAGATGCGGTCACGGGTCATCGGTTCTCCCCTGCAGCGAGGACAGCGTCAGCGACGGCGACGGATCGGACCGTGGCAGCCACATCATGGACCCGCACGATCCTGGCACCACCGGCAACCGCCAGTGTCGCAGCTGCCAGCGACCCTTCCAGCCGGTCAGCCGGGTCGGCGGTTCCGGTGAGGCGACCGATGAAGGACTTCCGGGAGGCACCGACCAGGACGGGACGCCCGAGAGACGTCAGCTCACGCAGACGGGCCAGCAGGACCAGGTTGTGCTCCAGCGTCTTCCCGAACCCGATCCCCGGGTCGACGATCACCCGTTCCAGATCCACGCCGGCTGCCCGGAGCCGGACGATCCCGGTCGCGAGGTCGTCGAAGACCTCCGCGACGACATCGGTGTAGGTCGGGCCCTGTTGCATGGTGCGGGGTGTGCCCTGCATGTGCATCAGGACGTAGGCAACGTCCAGGTCCGCGACCGTCGGCAGGAGGTCAGCATCCATCCGCCCGGCGGACACGTCGTTGACGATCATGGCACCAGCCTCGACGGCGGCGCGGGCGACCGCCGCCTTGGTGGTGTCGATGCTGACGACGATGCCCCGCTCAGCCAGTGTGCGTACGACCGGGACGGTGCGGGCGAGCTCGAGCTCCTCACGGACCGGGTCCGCACCCGGGCGGGTGGACTCACCACCGACGTCGATGATGTCCGCGCCCTCATCGACCATCCGCAACCCCGCTTCGATGGCCGGGGTCAGGTCCCCGTCGTCGGCCAGGAAGGTGCCGCCGTCCGAGAACGAGTCGGGCGTCACGTTCAGGACCCCCTGGATGACCGTGCGGGTGCCGGTCACCAGCGGGTCGTGCCCACCGCCGAGAGGCAGATCGTGCGGGCCATCCAGCCAGGCATCCACCGCCCGCTCGACCGCGAGTTCCACCGGCACCAGCTGCGCGGGATCCACCGCGGCGGCGATGGCCGTGTGCAGTGCGCGCAGCGACGTCGTCACGACCAGGGTCCCGGCCGACCCATCGACCTCACCACCGTCCGGCAACGCA
>SLFH01000007.1 GCA_007124345.1 Phycisphaerales bacterium
GCGGAAGCTCCGACAAAGCCTCCAGCGCCCGCGACAGCCTCGCCTCGGCGAGGCGCATCTGGCGGGCGAAGCCGGAGAACTCCTGCCCGAGGCGGATCGGCGTCGCGTCCTGCATGTGCGTGCGTCCGATCTTGACGATCTTGTCCCACGCCTTCGCCTTGGCCTCCAGCGCTTCGGCCGTCGCGCGCACGGCGGGCAGCAGGTCGCGGTGGATCGCGACCGTCGCCGAGACATTCATCGCGGTGGGGAAGGTGTCGTTGGACGACTGGCCCATGTTGACATGGTCGTTGGGGTGGACGCCGCCCTTGTCGAGGTACTCGGCGTTCTTGGACGAACCGATCGGCGCCCCCCGCTCCAGGCAGACGAGGTTGGCGACGACCTCGTTGACATTCATGTTCGTGCTCGTGCCCGAGCCGGTCTGGAAGACATCGACGGGGAAGTGGCGCGCCCAGCCCCCGTGCTCCTCCAGCCCCTGTTCGATCTTGCGGCAGGCCTTGGCGATCGCCGTCGCCCGCTGCTTGGAGAGGCGACCGAGGTCGGCGTTGACGCCCGCGCACGCCGCCTTGAGCATGGCGTACGCCCGGATGAGCTCGAAGGGGAGGGGTCGGCCCGAGATCGGGAAGTTGAGCACGGCCCGCTGGGTGGAGGCGCCGTAAAGCACATCGGCGGGCACCTGCATCTCGCCCATGGAGTCCTTCTCGATCCGGGTCTTGGTCGCCTTGGTCGCGCTCATCAACGCCTCCGGTGTGGGTCTGGGGGGTCTGGTTTGTGCTGTGCCGGGCGTGCCGCGTGCCCGGCTTTGTGCCGGGCCCGCATGCAGTTATACTCTTGCAGGGAGCGCCGGGGTGACGAGGGTACGCGCCCACCCCCGGCAGGGCCCAACAGGGCGTCGCTCGCCCGGGCCGCGGTTGCCCGGCCCGGGCGCCCCACGCGGAGCCAACCCCGGACCGCAAGCCGGAAACGGAGCCCCAGCCATGCCGAGCCCGACCGTTCGTTGCCACGCAGGCGTCCTGCCCGCGATCCTGTCGTTGGCGCTCGCGGCCTTGGCCATGCCCGCCTTGGCCCAGCCCGCCGAACCCGGCCAGCGGGCCCAGCGCGGGCCCGGCCTGCCCAACCCGGACATCATGGAGTTCACCAACGAACGACGCTGGACATTCCGCGCCCGCGTCGAGGTGCGATCGTGGTTCGAGCGTCGCCCTCCCGACGACCGCATGCCCGAGATCGACCAGTGGAGGATCGAGACAGCCGCGGTCATCTTCCCGGCCCCCAATACCTCCGCCTCGCACCGGACCGACATCTCGAACATCCGGGGCGAGATGCGGTTCGACGGCCACCGGGTCGCCGACGCGCCCGATGCTTACCTGGAAGATGTCGCCGCGGGCGCCGGGTACGTCAGGTTCGGCTTCGTCGCACCCGGGCGTGATCCGATCACCTCGCGCGAGATGACGCTCCAGCTCGATATCCCGATGCGCTCGTACCGCACGGTGTACAACGACCAGGTCGCCGAGCGCGTTCCGTGGTGGAAGGAAGACCTGCCAGACGAGCTCAAGCGGGTCATGGAGCCGCAGCCATTCATCGAGTTCGATCCCGGCGTCGGGCCGAGCCGCCCCTACGACACCGGCCCGGTCGACCGCCTGATCGCCGATTGGACCGACGGCGCGAGCATTGACCGAGTCAAGGGCGCGATGCGACCTGCGGTGCTCGCCAAATTCCTCGCGGGCAGGGTCGCCGAGCACTACACACCCTCGGGCAACGGCCTGCTGTTCAACCACGCCGGCCAGCTCGAGGCCATCGAGGTCTTCGGCCCGACCGTCGCCGCCAGAGAAGCCCGCGGCACACCCTTCGACATGGCGACGCTCCTCGCCTCGGTCTACCGGCGAGTCGGCATCCCCGCCCGCGTCGTCATCGGCTTCGATGTCCACGAGCAGCGGGGCGAACGCGAGCGAGGCGTCGGCCTCCGCCGGAGCGGCTCGGCCGTCCCGCTCCGTTCCTGGGTCGAGTTCGCGCTCTACGACGAGCGCGACGGCTCGGTCACTTGGATCCCCGTCGACCCGCAGCGCATGCGCCGCGTCTCGTCACGCATGCCCCGAAACTTTTGGCAGCGTCCCGTCCGCTTCTTTGGCAGCCATAACGAGCTCGACGGCGTCGCTCCGATCGCGTTCCACTTCTTCCCGCCGACGACTGTCCGCTCGCACGGGCAGTCGGGCATGCCCGCTTTGTGGGGCTGGCTGATCACGCCCACCCCGCCCGACCGCGCCGTGCAGGCGTTGATCCTGAGCGTCTCGTCCACGCCGATCACCGCTGAGGACCAGCGCCGCGAGCGCGAGCAGCGTCGCGAGCGCGAGTGAACCCTCAGCGGTGGGGGTAGTTCTCGATCCAGTCCGGGCGAGGCAGGAACGTGTACCGGTCGGTCGTGTGCACCTCGCCCTCGGGCACGATCAGCCCGAGCTCGACATGCAGATCGGCGTAGAGCAGGTTCGCCCGCTCATGGTTGCCCCTGAACCATCGCGACTCGCGGTCGCCCCCGCCGTCGTAGTTGTAGATCGTGTGCGTCCCGACCATCCAGGTGAAGCTGGGGTTGAGGATCGGGGGCATCCGCCCGCCGCCGGGCGGGACGAGCGTCGCCCAGAGCTCGTTGACCGGGTCGCTGTCGACCGCGTGGTCGTTCAGCGCGTAGCTGCACCCGACGAGGTCGTACATCGAGTCGACCCTGCCCAGCCCGGGCACCGTCGCGCCGCGATCGAGCGGGGACCGGAAGACCTCCAGCTCGACCGTCCCCTTGTCCTCGTCGGGCGGGAGAGCCTGGGTGAGCACATAGGGGTTCAGGGGGCGGCGGGAGGCGCCGTACTCGTTGAGCCCGAACATCGGCAGCGTGCCCCTCTTGCCGGCGAACAGCGAGCCGATGATCGTCTCGCCCCCGCCGGGGAGGGGGCCGGACATCTGGGGGAGCAGCCGGTCGAAATCCCTCCAGTACAGGTCCATCCCGATCGCGATCTGGCGGAGGCGGGATCCGCAGACGACCTGCCGGGCCTGTTCCCTCGCCCCGGCCAGCATGGGCAGCATGATGCCCGCCAGCACGGCGATGATCGCGATGACGACCAAGAGCTCGATCAGGGTGAAGGCGAGCCGACGCATCCGCGAGCCTACGCGCGCTGCGCCGCGATCGTCGGTCGCCTCTCGGGAATGTCCGTCTCGGACTCGGGCCCGCTCAGGCCTTGACCGGCCCGGTCTCGGAGCCGTCGATCGGGTTGTTGAAGTGCGTGTCCTGGATCGGGACGACGACCTCGAGCACATGCTGGAGCACGCTGGCGGGTGAGCCGACGGCGTCGACCTCGTGGATCAGGTCGCTCCGGTAGTGGTTGAGCACCGGCTCGGTGTCCTGCTCGTACACGCGCCAGCGGTTGCGGATGACCTCTTCCTTGGCGTCGTCGACCCGGTTCTCCTTCAGCGCACGCCGGCGGAGCCTCTTGACCATCGCCTCCTTGTCGCGGCAGACAAGGTGCACGATGCCCAGAACCTTGATGTACTTCTCCATCAGCTTCGCCTGCTCGACATTGCGCGGGATCCCGTCGAGGATCAGCAGATCGTCGTGCGGCTTGTACAGGCTCAGGATCGTCTGGGCGCGGATGTTCTCCGCCCACATCTTGACGGTCACATCGTCGGGCACCAGTTCGCCGCGGCTGGAGTACTCGTAGAAGATCTGGCCGAGCTCGGAGTGGATGTCCAGGCTGCGGAACATCTCCCCGCAGGAGAGATGGAAGAACCCGGGGATCTGCCCGAGGATCTTGCCCTGGGTGCCCTTGCCGGCGCCCGGGGCCCCAAAGAGCAGAAGGGTCTGGTACATCGGTTCGGCCATGATGAGGCTCTCCTTCGCCGGTAGGGCCGCGGGGATCTGGCGGCGGTTCACCGAAACTGCCCCTCGGCCACCCCGGGCCGGCACTGAAACGGGCAGAAGTGAGGATAAACCCCCGTGGGTGTCCTGACAATCGATTCTCCGCTTCCCGCGGCGATCGGGCAAAGAAAACGCCCCTGCTCTGAGCCGGGGCGGGGGCGGGACTTGGGATTCGCCGGAGCGTTCGGCCTCAGCCGCCGGTCGCCAGCACTTCCTTCTGGAGGCTGGCGGGCATGGCGCGGTACTCGAGGAACTCCATCGTGCTGGTGGCCCGACCCTGCGAGACGCCACGGAGGACTGTGGTGTAGCCGAACATCTCGCTGAGGGGGACCTCGGAGTAGACGATCTTGACCGCGCCGCGGTCCTCGGTCTCGGTGATCATGCCGCGGCGGGAGGAGAGGTCGCCGGTGATATTGCCCAGGTAGTCCTCGGGGGTGGTGATCACGACCTTCATGATCGGCTCGAGGAGGACATTGCCGGCCTTGCTGACCGCGTCGCGGAGGGCGAGGCGGGCCGCCTGCTCGAACGCGACATTCGACGAGTCAACCGCGTGGAACGAGCCGTCGATCAGCTCGGCCTTGATGTTGATCAGCGGGTAGCCCGCGGTGACGCCCGAGACGGCGGTCTGGCGGATGCCCGACTCGACCGACGGGATGAACTCGCGGGGGATCGAGCCGCCGACGATCTTGTTGACGAAGGCGATGCTGTCCTTGAAGTTCAGACCCTCTTCCTCCGCCTCTTCCTTGGTGTAAGGCATGAGGTTGATGGTCACATCGCCGAATTGGCCGCGACCGCCGGTCTGCTTCTTGAAGATGCCGCGGACATTGGTCGCGGTGCCGCTGATGGCCTCGCGGTAGCTGACGCGGGGGCGTCCGACCTCGACGCCGATCTTCATGTCGCGGACGAGCTTGTTCTTGATGATCTCGAGGTGGAGCTCGCCCATGCCGCTGATGATCGTCTGGCCGGTCTCGTCGTTGTACTCTGAGCGGAAGGAGGGGTCCTCGCGCCGGATGGTGACGAGGGCCTCGGAGAGCTTGCGCTTGTCGTCGGCGGTCTTGGGCTCGATCGACATGCTGATGACCGGCTCGGGGAAGTCCATCCGCTCCAGGACGATCGGGTCGTCGGCCGAGCAGAGGGTGTCGCCGGTGATCGAGTCCTTGATGCCCACGACCGCGACGATCGCCCCGGCTTGAGCCTCTTCAAGCGCCAGTCGGTCCTTGGCGTGCATCTCGAAGATGCGGCTGGCGATCTCCTTCTTGCCGTTGACGGGATTGAGCAGGCGGGCGCCCTTGGTCATGGTGCCCGAGTAGATGCGGATGTAGGTCAGGTCGCCGTGCGCGTCGTTGACGACCTTGAACACCAGGCCGGAGAACGGGGCGTCGGGCGAGTTGGGGCGGACGATCTTCTCGTCCTTCTTCTTGGGGTTGAGGCCCTCGACCGGCGGGACCTCCGTCGGGTTGGGCAGGTAATCGATGACGCCGTCGAGCAGGCGCTGCACGCCGATGTTGCGGAGGGCGGCGCCGCAGAAGACCGGGTTGCACAGGCGGGCGAGCGTGCCCTTGCGGAGGGCGGCGCGGATCTCCTCGACCGTGATCGAGTCCTCGTCTTCGAGGTACCGCTCCATCAGGTCGTCGTCGAGCTCGACCGACTTCTCGATCAAGTCGTGGCGCCACTTGGCGGCCGTCTCGGCCAGGTGGTCGGGGATGTCCTTCTCGGTGACGACGGCGCCCTTCTCGTCGGCGTCGAAGTAGAAGGCCCGCATCGACAGGAGGTCGATGATGCCCTCGAGCTCCTGGCCCGATCCGATCGGGTACTGCACCGCGATCGGGTTGGCGCCGAGGCGCTCGTGGATCGTGCGGAAGCTGAACTCGAAGTCGGCGCCCAGCTTGTCCATCTTGTTAATGAAGCAGAGGCGGGGAACCTTGTACCGGTCGGCCTGGCGCCAGACGGTCTCGGACTGGGCCTCGACGCCCTCCTTGCCGTCGAAGACAGCCACCGCCCCGTCGAGCACGCGCATCGAACGCTCGACCTCGATGGTGAAGTCCACGTGGCCGGGGGTGTCGATCAGGTTGATCTTGTAGATCTCGTTGTTGCGGGTCCAGGGGCAGGTCGTCGCGGCCGACTGGATCGTGATCCCGCGCTCCTGCTCCTCCTGCAGGAAGTCCATGGTCGCGGTGCCCTCGTGCACCTCGCCCATCTTGTGGCTCTTGCCGGTGTAGTAGAGGATCCGCTCGGTGACCGTGGTCTTGCCGGCGTCGATGTGCGCGCAGATGCCGATATTGCGGACATGATGCAGGTCAACAGATTTCAGTTCGTCTGACATGGTGCCGTTCCTCGGTCTTGCCGGGCTCCCTCGGTTCGTGATCCGGTTCTTCCCCGTCGCGGTGCCTTGGCGATGGGCCGGTCGGTTGCGTCGAGCCTGTCGAGGGCTCGTTCTCTCCCGGCGACAAACGCCGGGTCTTCTTTGGTCTGATCCCGTCCGCCGAAAACACCGGTCGGGTGCTTTGCGGGGAACGATGAAAATCTGCTGCTGCAAGATCCGCGCCCCGCCGCGGATTACGGGGATCTGTAGATCACCCCGTTCGGGGCGATAGTCGTCGGGCTTTGACATCCCCCGCGGGGCGAGGGGGGCCGGTGGAAACACCGACCTCGACGCGATGGGCTCTCTAGCCCGCGTGATCCGGGTCGGCGTCGGGGTCGTCGCTGTTCATCACCGTCACTCCCAGACAGAGACCGCGTCCGTCAAATGACGCGGAGGAGAATCGTTCGCAGCACAGACCCCGCAATCAAGGCTGACGGGCCGCCTGTCTCGCTCGTTCCCGTTCAGATTCTGACAAACCCCGCAAAGGGTCGAGGCGGAAGCGGGCGTCGGTCTCCAGGAGTTTGGCCGCCCAGATCGAGGCCTGTTCGGTGTCGCCCCGCTCTTCGGCCAGCGCCCAGAGCCTTCGGATCGGGGCGGGCTCGGTCGGCGCGACCTCGTGGGCACGCTCCCACGCCCGTTGTGCGAGGTCGGCATCGGCACCGGTCGCGGTTCTGACGGCCTCGGCCGCTCTGGCCCGAATCAGCGTCGGCCCGAAGCGGTCCGGGTCGGCCGACACCCAGGCATCGGCCGCGGCCATCGCCCGCGCCGCCCAGGCCTCCGCCGGGCCTCGCTCACCGGTGGCCCGGTAACGCTCGGAGATGCGGATCGCCTCTTCGACCAGCAGCCGCCTCGTCGAGTCCGAGCCGAGTCCGAGGTCCCGAATCGAGTCGGTCAGGACCTCGTGGGCCATCGGGCGGCGATCCAGCTCCAGCTCGACAAGGCGCGATTCAAGCTGTTCGAGGGTCTGGGGCGGCGGGGCTCCGAGCAGGTTGCCGTGCTGGAGCCGGAGTTCTTCCAGAGCCTCGCGCACGGCGGCCCGGTCCCGGGCGTCGACATCGCCAGCGATCATGCGCACGCGGCCGATCGGTTCGAGGATCTTCGCGGCTTGGGCGAGCTGCGCCTCCCACGCCGCGACGCGTGCGACGCCTCCGGTCCAGAGCGTCGGGATCAGGAGCAGCGGCACAAGCCCGCCGACCAGGCCGGGCAGTCTCGCGAACCTGCCCGTGCGGCTGCCGGCGTTTCCTGGCAACAGACCCGCGGCGCAGGCGCCGAAGATCACCAGCGCCAAAGGCGCCGATGACGGCTGGGTCGGGGTCATCTCGATCTGCCAGTGCGCGAGCATGACGCACGCGCCGGCGAGTCCTGCGGCGTCGAGCGCCCGCGCAGGGACAGCCTTTGAGAGCATCGCGGACGCGCACATCGCCCAGAGGACCGCCGCGAGCACAACCATCATGAGCCCGGCCCCGAGCGCCCAGAGGGGCATCGGGTCGGTGTCGGTGAGCGCCATCGCGTTGCTCGCGGCGAACGAGGCCCCGCGTTCCATCCACATCGAGACCGCCAGCACGCCCGCGATCACGCCCGCGATCGCGTACAGCCTCGGGCGGGTCGCGTCCAGGAGCGAGGGCGGGGATGGTGCTTCTGTGGCTTCGGCCAGCGGTCGGCGTCCGGCGCGCAGCGCCATCAGCACGAGAAGCACGCACCACGCGACGCCGAAGAGCCCGAGCGTCGCGGACCAGTCGAACAGGACCGAGTGCGGGCTGGTGACTTCCTCGGGGCTGAGCAGCGGGCGGGCGGCGGTATACGCCTCCTGGAACCCGCCGGGGCCGACGCCCAGCAGCGGCGCATCGCCGAAGATTCGCACCGACCCGACGAGGTAGAACCATCGGAAGAGCAGGCTCAGTTCGCCGATCCGCTCGCCGACGAGGCCCCGGAGCACGAGCGCCGCCAGCGGGAGGGCGATCGCGATCGCCCCTGCCCAGCGGACCACGGCGGTCGCCCCGTGCCCGGCCAGCCCTCGCAGGGGTTTGCGGGCCGCCCAGACGCAGGCGAGCGCGCCGAAGCCGAGCGCCGCCGACGCGAAACCGCCTTTGGAGTCGTTGTAGAACAGGGCGAGCAGCGAGAGACAGGCGACCACGCCCAGGACGATCGCGGGCAGGAGGAGGGGCTTTGACTTTCGAGCCAGCATTGCCGCGGAGATTGCGAGGCCGACGAAGACAACCGAGGCGGTCGCGGCGAAGCTCGCGTAGACATTGGAGAGCCCGAACCAGCCGAGCGCTTCGGGCTGGCGGAGGCGTCGCTCATAGACGAGGGCGGAGGTGGAACCGTCGGTCCAGCCGCGCGAGGCGAGGATCGCTTCGCGGTTGCGGTCGAAGTCGGCGACGGTGCGTGCGTGTTCTGAGAAGACCTGCACGCCGCCGCGGAGGGCGAGGATGACGACGAAGCCCAGGGCCAGGCCGATGGCGAGGCGCCGGAGCTTCTCGTCGGCCGCGGCGCAGGTGACGGCCAGCGCCGACCAGATCGCGCAGCTCCACGAGGATCCGATCCGCAGGTGGTCGAGGTCGCCCTGCCCGAGCACCAGCGCGTGGAGCAGGACGCCGATGGTGCCGAGGGTCGCCAGCAGCAGCCAGAGCCCCGGCACACGAATGCCCCCCAGCGCCAGCCCGAGCAGCAGGACCGATGCGCCGAGCAGGCCGACGAGGTCCATCAGCAGCACGCCGGTCGGCCCGACGCCCGAGAGCGAGGCGCTGATCGCGCTGAAGACCGGCGGGCTCTCTGGGGCCGCGTGGTCGATCGGTGTCGCGACCGTCGCCGGGTCCATGCTCCAGAAGGGGAGGGAATCGTGCGTGACGCTTGCACGCAACAGCGCGGGAAAAAGAATCAGCAGCAGGCCGATCAGGCGCAGGAGCTCGTGCGGTCTTCGCTGCGGCGTGGTGTCCGGGGTTGCGTTCACGGTTCACTCTGCCGCTTGCTTTGGGGTGAGGCGCTGGCGAACTCGAACAGAGCGATGACGCCGAGCACGAGGAGGGTCTGCAGACCGATCAGGACCGCCTGCCATGGCTGGAGCGAGGCGAGGGCGATGCCTCCGACGCCGGTGATGGCTGTGGCGCCGTAGACGACCAGCGCCGTCTGGCGGACGCTCAGGCCCCGCCGGTGCAGGCGGTGTGAGAAGTGCTGGAGATCGCCGACGAACGGGCTCTTGCCCTGGCTGATGCGGATGAGCGTCACGCTGGCAAAGTCGTACAGCGGGACGGCGAGGACCAGCAGCGGCATGAAGACGGCGTACCACCCGCCGGCGCTGGCGGGGTCGTAATAGGTCGTCCGCGTGGTGAGGAAGGCGAGCATGAAGCCGAGCGCCAGCGAGCCCCCGTCGCCCATGAAGACCTTGGCCGGGGCGAAGTTCCACACGAGAAACCCGAGGCACGCCCCGAGCAGCAGCGCCAGGCAGGCGGCGATGAACCACTGGCCGTTGATGAGGGCGGCGGCCAGGAAGAAGGCCGAGGCGACGGCCGCTGTCCCTCCCGCGAGCCCGTCCATGTTGTCCATGAAGTTCATGGCGTTGATGACGACGCCGAACCAGAGGACGGTGAGCACGATGCTCAGCCACGCCCCGCCGACATGCCCGTCGAGGAGCATCAGCAGGCGGGTGTCGGTGAGCAGAATGACCACCAGCGAGAGCCCGAGCATGACCCCGAGCTTGACCATCGGCCCGAGGGGCCTGCGGTCGTCGGCCAGGCCGAGCGCGTGGAGGCAGAGCAGGGCGAGGAGCAGGACCGCCGCGTCGGGGATGACCTCGGCGATCCCCTCGATGTGCTCGGCCAGAGCGGGGACGGCCCCGGTGACGACCCCCGGCGCGAGACCGACAGCCGCGACCCCCAGGACCATCGGCAGGGCGAAGCCGAGCACGATGGCGATCCCGCCGGTGTTGGGGATCGCCCGGCGGGTCATCTTCTGCTGGCCGGGGATCGGCTCGGTGTCGAGCGCCCCGAGCCTGCGGCTGAGGCGGATGATCGCCCATGTCGCCGGGCAGGCGATGGCGAAGGCGAGCAGGGCGAGCAGCAGGACGGGGAAGGTCACGGGCCGAGTCTAGAGCGTTTTCGCGATTGCCGTGCGCTGGGTCGTGCTTGCGGGCTGGGTGTCAGTGCGGGCTGGCAAACTCGCCCGAGTCCTCGTTGGGATCTGTGCCTGAAGCCCTGGGCTCGAACATCGGCTCGTTGAGCTCGTCGTCGGCGGCCCATGGCATCCATGCGGCGACCATCGCGGCGAAGACGGCCTGCACGATTGCCCAGGCGACGAAGACCCGCCAGGGCCACGGGCCGAGCTTGTGCATCAGCGTCGTCGCCTCGGGGAGCTGGTTGCCTATGTAGGCGTAGTTGAAGCCGAAGGAGAGGTTGATGGCGCTGATCACCACGGCGTATCCGGCGTTGATGATGGTGATGTTGCGGTAGTCGCGCCAGTCGGGCCGGTAGCCCTCGATGACGAGCAGGTAGACCGCCGTGCCCACGATCTGGGTGTGGTTGACCCAGAAAAGCCAGAATGCGGTGCCCTCGTGGACGAGGGGGGTGAGGAAGGCCTGGGTCGAGAGGCCCAGGCCCCAGAAGTACAGGATGATCCGCAGCCAGCGGGCGGGGAAGAGCAGGGCGACGGGCGCGAGAAGCGAGGCGATGTTGCAGACGTGCAGGGGCAGGCTCACGCCCGGGTCCCAGTTGGTCAGCCAGTACCAGCCGGTCACGCTTTCGGCGATGACGCAGAGCCCGACCCACCCGAAGCGGACCCACCGCTCCCGACGCCCGGCGATGACCCCCAGCCACACAAAGGCTGCGATCACCCCCAGGCAGGCGGTGACGATCAGAGTGTGCTGCAGGCTGAACGGTTCGAACCCGGTCATGGGCGGTCTGGGCCTCCGTCGTGGGCCACCGTAAGACGATACCTCGGCAACGCGGGTCGGGATCGGCGGTACGATCCTCGCCGTACACGATTTTTGGTTCTCTCGGAGACTTCCAGATGAGACAGCTCACCGCCGCGGCCCTTCTGTGCGCCGCTTCCTGCCAGATCGCGCTGGCCGCCCCGCCCCCGACCGAGCGCCGCCCCGTCACCGAGACGCTTCACGGGGTCGAGATCACCGACTACTACCAGTGGTTGGAGGGCGACAATTCCGACCCCCGCCGGATGGGGCGCCTGACCCCGGAGGTCGCCGAGTGGACCGACCGCCAGAACGACTACACCCGTGGCGTCCTCGACGGCCTGCCCGGGCGTGAGGCCCTGGAGTCTCGGCTGCGCGAGCTGATGAGCGTCGGCTCGGTCTCCGCCCCGACGATGCGGGGCAACCGCTACTTCTACTCGATGCGCGAGGGCGACCAGCAGCAGGCGGTCGTCTACATGCGCGAGGGGCACGACGGCGAGCCCGTCCAGCTCCTCGACCCCGTCGAGATCGATCCGACCGGGCTGACCACCGTCTCGTGGACCTCGCCGAGCCCCGACGGCTCGCTGCTCGCCTTCGGGATGTACACCGCCGGCGACGAAAACTCGACGCTGTACATCATGGAGGTCGACAGCGGGCGCTGGCTGGCCGAGGAGATCCCGGGCAAGGTCTCTCTGAGCGGGTGGATGCCCGACGGGCGGAGCTTCTTTTACCGCCGGCTTGAAGACCTCGACGACCCGTACTCGGCGGAGTTCCGCTTTCACAAGATCGGCACGCACCACCGGCACGACCCGGTGCTCTTTCGTCAGCGCGATGTCGGCGAGACCTTCTACGCCGGGCACGGCCTGTCTGAGGATCGGCTGGCGTACCTCGCCCGCACGTGGGGCCCGTTTGCGGCGCCATCGGAGGACGGGCGCTGGCTCGCGGTCGGTTACTGGACCGGTACCAGCGGGGTCGACCTCTGGATCGCCGACCTCGACCACTGGTTCCGCACCGGCGAGCTCGAGCTCGTCGAGGCGGCGATCGGCAAGGACGGGCGCGTGGGCGGGTTCGAGTTTGTCGGTGACACGCTCTACCTGAGCACCAATCAGGAGTCGCCCAATGGACGCGTCGTCGCGGTCGATTTGCACAACCCCGCTTTCGAGCATTGGCGTGATGTCGTGCCCGAACGCGAGGACACGGTCCTGCGGAGCTTCTCGGTGGCGCGTGGGCGGATCGTCGCCAACTACCTCGAGCACGCCTCGACCCGCCTGCGGATGTACTCGCTGGAGGGGCGCCCGATGGGCGATGTCGAGCTCCCGGGCATCGGTTCGGCGGGCATCTCGACCAAGAACGATCGGAGCGAGGCGTTCCTGAGCTATTCGAGCTTCGACACACCGCCCTCGATCTACCGCGTCGACCTCGCCACCGGCGAGCGGTCGCTCTGGGAACGCCCGGAGATCCCCGTCGATCCTTCCACGGTCGAGGTGAAGCAGGTCTTCTACGAGTCGCGCGACGGGACCCGCGTGCCGATGTTCCTTGTCCACAAGCGCGGGCTCGAGCTCGATGGGACCAACCCGACCATCCTCGGGGGCTACGGGGGCTTCAACATCCCGCGCACGCCCTCGTTCGGCTCGACGATGTTCCCCTGGTACGAGAACGGGGGCGTCTACGCCGTCGCGTGCATCAGGGGCGGGGGCGAGTACGGCGCCGACTGGCACCGGGCGGGCATGCTCGAGAACAAGCAGAATGTGTTCGACGACTTCATCGCCGCGGCCGAGTGGCTGATCGACAACGACTACACCAGCCCGGCGAACCTCGGGATCGTCGGCGGGTCCAACGGCGGGCTGCTGACGGGCGCCGTGGTCGCGCAGCGTCCGGAGCTCTTCAGCGCCGCGATCTCGGCGGTGCCGCTGCTGGACATGCTCCGCTACCAGGACTTCCTGATGGCCCGCTACTGGGTGCCCGAGTACGGGACGGCCGAGGATCCCTCGCACTTCCAGTGGCTGTACGCCTACTCGCCCTACCACAACATCACCGAAGGCGTCGAGTACCCCGCGATGCTGATCACCGCCGGCGAGAACGACATGCGCGTTCACCCGATGCACGCGCGGAAGATGGCGGCCCTCATGCAGCACGCCACCGCGTCGGACCCCGACGAGAAGCCGGTGCTGCTGTGGGTCGAGCGCGAGGCGGGGCACGGCGGGGGCAAGCCGCTGGAGATGCGGATCCGCGATGTCGCCGACGCCCGCATCTTCATGATGTGGCAGCTCGGGATGCTGGACTGACTCA
>SLFH01000357.1 GCA_007124345.1 Phycisphaerales bacterium
CACCGATGGACGCGGGGTTTGTCCAGGCCAACGCCCAGTTTGTGTCGAGGCTGTCGCGCCTGGTGCCCGGGCCGATGCTGACCGCCCCGGCGAGGGCCGACGCGCCCGCGGCCCGCGACCGGCTCCGCCACCTCGGACGCGTCGTGCTCATGGCCGACGCGAACCTGCGTCCCGAGGCGTTGGTCGAAGCCCTTCGCCCTTACCGCGACGCCGCGGCTCGATCGCGGACCGAACTCGCCCTCGCGCTGGCGCCGATCGATGTGTCGGTCTTCGGCGGGCGGGCTCAGGCCGACGACATCGCGCGCAAGGCGGTGCTCGCCCGCGCCGCGATCGACATGGCTGGTCCCGACGACGCCCGCCCGCTGCGCCTGCTGCTGTCCGATCCTCTGGTTATCCACCGCGGGCGTAGGACACGCTACGAGCCGACGCCCGCCTCGGCCGCGTGGCGCACGCTCGCCGACCACCTCTCGACCCGGCGTGTCGTCCTCCGCCTGCCCAGCGAGCAGGGCGTCTACGCCTACCTGCTCTCGCCGCTGTCGGGCGCAAGCGAGCAGGCCGGCCCGGTGCTCGTCGCGTGGAGCGATCGAGCCGTGCGCACGCCCGACACGCTGCAGATGCGCCTCGGCGACGGGACGGTTCGCGTCGTCGACCTCTTCGGCAACGAGAGCGCCGTGTCGCCCGGCCCGTCGAGCGCCGGCGCCGAGCACACGCTGGCGCTCGGTTCGTCGCCCGTCTTTGTGCACGGCGTCGACGAAGAACTGGTGCGATTCCAGGCGTCGTTCATGATCGACCCGCCGACACTGCCCACCGAGAACCGCGTGCTCGACCGGTTCGTGGTGCTGACGAATCCGTGGCCGGTCTCGATCGCCGGGCGGTACGCGATCTACCCGCCTGATTTCGAGACGATCGGCCGGACCGACAGCCGCTGGTCGTTTGCGCCCGCGGCCGGAACTTTCGAGATCCCCGCGCAGGGCGAGCTGCGTCTCCCGATCACCGCGGCCCTCAGCCCGCTCGAGCAGGCGGGGGAGCGGGAGATCGTGATGGATGTGCGCCTGACAGCCGACCGATCCCGCGGCATCGTCCGCCTGCGCACGCCGATGGGCGTCGGGACCGAGGGCGTCGATGTTCGTCTGGTCGCCCGCAGAGCCCCGAACCTCGCCGGGCGCGACATCCACATCGAGGTGAGCGTGACGAACACCTCAGAGGACGCCCGCGCGTTCGACATCACCGTTGTCGCCGGCTCGGAGTACCCGCGACAGCAGGGCTCGCTCGGCGAACTCGCGCCCGGGGCGTCGGCGATGCGCCGTTTTGTCTTGGCGGACGCCCGGGACCGCATCCCCGGCAGGCGAGTCTTCGTTAGCATCCGCGATGTCGACACCGGGGCGAGGGTGAACAAGTCCGTCGAAATCGATTGAGCGATTCCGGCCGTGAGGCCCGCCGAGCGTCGCGATCAGATCCCATTTTCCCTGAAGATGGTTGCGGGCAGGGCAACAGGGAAGTACATTCATTGGATGAGCGCGATACCGAAGGGGATCTGGGGAATCGATCTCGATCCGAGCGATCGATGATTCAGGCATGAATACAAGGGATGTGCTGATGCGGCAGTCAAAGCGGATCGTCATTGTCGTGCTCGCTGCGGTCTCGGCTACTTCGTTTGTGGCCGCTCGGCAAACCGATGCGCCGGACCCGCCCGGCGCAGATCGACCCGGTCACCCCGCGGCGGCGCAGATCGCCGACGCCGCGACGGCGGAGGCCGAACGCAGCGACCTGTTCCCGGCGGGCACACTCGAACAGTTCCGCGCAGAAGTCGAGCTGACTTTCGCGGAGCTGATCGAACCGGATTTCGATCGTTGGCGCGAGCGCATGACCGATCGCGGTTTCGTCCTCGCGCCCTTCGCGTTGCGCCGTGTCGATCGGCTGAACCGTGATGTACCGGGAGACACCCTCGATGAGCGTGTGGCGGCGGAGTGGAACGAGGCCCGCTTCGCTCAAGAAGTGCTCGCTTCAGCACGGATCGACGCCGATGGCGTGCTGGCCGGGCACACCGTCAAGATGACCGCGGACCTCGGGGCGACGAATCATTCGGTGCGCGCCGTTTCGTTCCAGCCGCGAGGGGAGACACTGGACCGTTTGAACGAGGTGCTGATCGCAGAAGACCGAGGAGGAGAGGTGTTCTCGGTGGTCGTCCCGGTGCGTGGTACTGGCAGCCCGCTGCTCTTCGGTGTCGACTTTGCGCACGACCCGGAGATCGGTTGGTTCCCGGTACAGCTCAGGATGCACCGCAGTGATCCTCAGGCGGACGCGCCACCGTGGCCCTCGCTGTGAGCGCCCGTTACTCCGGCGAGAGCACAAAGATCCCGTACCCCGGCGGCGTCAGCGTCACATCGTCCCCCTCCTCGTCGACCACGCCAAGCACACGCCACCCGGCACGCTTGACCAACTGCCGCCACTGCACCTCGTCGTAGGTCCGCAGCGTGTAGGTCGAGTCGCGGTCTTCCTCGCCCGATGGCTTGCTGATCGTCAGGTGGCTGAAGATGCGCTCGGTGCGCCTCGCCCGCCCCGCGCTCGCCACCGGCGGCACGAAGTTCACGACCTGACGCACGGTCGTCCTGCCGCGCCGTCCCTCCCAGACATCCTCGCTGGGCGGCTCCAGCCCGTACACCGTCAGGCTGATCCCCACGAGGTACACGCCCCCGGGCGCGAGCGCCGCCCGCATCTGCCCGAAGTGCGCGAGCATCGCCTCGTCGCTCATCAGGTGTCGGACGGTGTTGATCAGGTTGAACGCCAGCCGCACCGAGCCCGGGCGCACCAGCCCCTCATCGACAAACGACTCCATCGTCGCGACGCCGAAGCGGGGGCGGGGGGCGAGGCGCAGGCGTTTGGCGCGTGCCGTGGCGTACTCGACCATGCCCGGGTCGACATCGAAGCCGACGCCCCGCACGCTCTTCTTCGCAAGGCGGATGAGGTAGCGTCCGGTGCCGGAGGCGGGTTCGAGCCAGAGCTTCGCCGAGGCCTTGGCGGTGACAAACCGGCCGTGCATGCGCAGCAGGCCGTCAACCTCCTCGCGCGTGCCCGGCGCGTGGAGGATGTCGTAGACCGACGCGTCGTTGTACAGCCCGACCGACCCTGGCTCCATGGGTCGAGCCTATGCGGTTCGGGAGGTGGTGGTGGAATTGACTCTGCGCGGGGCCGTCGGTAGCGTGCCGCCATGCCAGACCCATTCCACCTCGCCTTCCCCGTCACCGACCTCGACGCCGCACGACGCTTCTACGCCGACCTGCTCGGCTGCGGCGTCGGCCGATCGAGCGACCGATGGATCGACTTCGACTTTTTCGGGCACCAGCTCGTCGCCCAGCTCGTCGATCCGAAGCCCGGCGTCGACGCTGCCAAGCCCTTCCAGGTCGGGGCGAACACGGTCGACGGGCACGAGGTCCCGGTGCCGCACTTCGGCATCGTCCTCTCCATGGAGGCGTGGAAGGCGTTGGCCGAGCGCGTCCGCGAGGCGGGCGTGGACTTCATTCTCGAGCCGTACATCCGCTTCGAGGGCGAGCCGGGCGAGCAGGGAACGATGTTCTTCCGCGATCCCAGCGGCAACGCCCTTGAATTCAAGGCCTTCGCCGACCCCTCCCGCCTCTTTGCAACCTGAGGGACGCAATCCGCGGGGCGGATCTGCGGCCTGCTAGAATCCATCCAACATCGCACGGGGCGCCCGCCGGG